>JAUVPY010000124.1 GCA_030598425.1 Anaerolineae bacterium | reverse complement strand
GCGAGGACTCTTTTCGCCACCCACTATCACGAATTGACAGAGCTTTCCAATTTGCTCCCTCGGGTACGTAATTACAACGTGGCAGTGGCCGAGGAAGGCGACGAGGTGGTCTTCCTGCACCGAATCGTGCCCGGCGGCGCTGATCGCAGCTATGGCATCCACGTGGCCCAATTGGCTGGATTGCCGCGTTCAGTGGTCAATCGCGCCCAGGAGATACTGACCGAGTTAGAGCGGGAAAGCGCGCGGGGCCCAGTCCCATCTGAGCATCCCGCACCGGTCGGCCGACAACTCGCCCTCTTCTCCACTGAGTCCCACCCGGTGATTGAGGCACTTCGCCAGCTCGACGTGAATAGTCTAACCCCACTGGAAGCCATCAGTAAACTGTATGAGTTTCAAGGACAGGTGCGAGAGGACAAGTAGGTCAAGCTGTGTGCCACATATAAGGCAGCAGAAAGGCGAAATGCCAAAGCAGAGGAGTCTATGTTCCTGCTATTCACAAGAACTTACCGTATCCTGACAATTGTTGGATTTCTGCTAGCAGTCAGTCTCGCTTGCAGCATACAGCGGGCTGCTACGCCCGTAACTGGCGCGCCGACCGTTGCTATCGCCGATCCTTTACCTGGCCACACAGCTCCGGTTGGGGAGCCACTTGTAGTCGATTCTACATCGACTGACGCGGACGGAGTTGAGCGCATAGAGCTGTGGGTGGATGACACGCTGTACCGCGTGGACTCGAATCCCGACGTGAATTCGCCCTACGTCGTGTCACAGCCCTGGCAAAGCGATGTGCCTGGCACGCACGTCATCGTGGTCAAGGCCTTTGACGGTCAAGGGGCAGAAGGTCATTCGCAGCCGGTAACCGTCACCCTGGGATCTGCGGCGGAGCTCACCCAGGTGGCGCACGTAGCACTCACCCCCAGCGCGACGCCACTGGCGCCTACGCAGGAACCTACGCGGACACCAACACCAGCCTCAACATCCACGCCAGCGCCGCCAAAGCCCACCAACACACCCGTTGTGACTTGTACACCCCCTCCCTGCAGCGTCGATGAAGTGCATTATTGTCCGGACGTTTGCGCCGGTGGGTGCGGTACGCAATGCGCGACCCCAACGCCGACGGTTCCTCCTCCTTCTTTCGAACCGACCGGAATCGAGACGCACGAGGTTTTCGAGCCCGTGTGGGAACAGCCTGGTGTAAAAGACTATCTGGGGTATGCAATCGAGGCAGCCATCGACGACCACCGCTACGCTCGGCAATTCTTTGAACGCGGCTACCTCTATTGGTGGGACCAACCCGACGATCTTGGGCTCGTTTGGGCTGTGGAGATCCGCCAACCAAGTGCACGGCATGGCTTCCGCTGGATCGGCCCCTACGAGGACGCCTGGGATGGGGGCGATCCTTACTCATGTGATGCAGCACGGGCCAATCCGGACGGGCCAATCCGTGGCTTTGGCAAAATATGGTGCGACAATCCCGAGATTGCCGAGGCGATTGGACCGGCTCGCGGCTCGGAAAGAGGAACCGGTGACAGAAGCAGCTACGGGGTGGTGCAGTTCTACCAAGGTGGGGTGATGCTCTACAGTCCCTTGGATCGAGAGGTCTGGGTGCTCTTCAACGAAGGCACCTGGCAGCGACATGCCCGTTAGGAGTCTCTCCAGGAGACAAAAAAACGCCCATCCTCACGAAGCCTCAAAGAGGACAGGCGCAGACGCGGGCGAATCTGTCAATTGGGACGCCGGGATTAAGACGAATAACCTTAGCGCTTCAAGCTAGCGGCGATCATCTTCTCAATGTCACGCTGCTCCTTTGGCTTGTCGTCGTCTTTGATCGCTGCTTGAAACGCCAGCGCCATAAGGGTCGGAATAGGTTCGTCTTCTGCCACTGCCGGTTCTGGCTCTGGTGGCCTTGGCGCTTCGACGAACTCCTTCATACTCAGGTCCACTTTGCGCGCCTTGCGATCGACCTTTAGCACTCTAACCTTCACTTTGTCGCCCATAGACACTACTTCATCGGGCGAGCCAATATAGCCTTCAGTCAACTCCGAAACGTGAACTAGACCATCACGTCCTGTTCCGATGTCGATGAAGACGCCATAGGGCTCAATGCGGGTGACCACACCTTCAACCACTGTGTCGGGCTTCAAATCCCTAAAGCGACGAGTCACAGGTCTAACCATAGTCAGACTGATACGGCCACGCTTCTTATCTACTTTCTTGACCCAAACCTGAACTTCATCGCCAACTTGCACAACATCGGTCACCTTTTTTACACGGCGACGCTCTAGTTCGGAGATATGGACCAATCCATCCTGGGCAATTCCTAAATCGATGAACGCACCAAAATCCGTGATGCTCTTTACTTTTCCTTTCAGTTCCACGCCCGGCTTAAGATCCAATATTGAAGCAGGGTAGGACGCAACCCCACTCTCAGTTTTCTCCTCAGCGTCGTCCGCTTCGGTGACCAACAGTTCTTGCTCACTCATTAATAGCCTCCCTGGTGCAAATGCACATTCGGCGGGATTATACCACCCGCTCCAGTGTATGGCAAATATTTGACAATTTTTTGCCGCCGATGATCCGTGCCAAGGTATTGGCACGGATCATCGGCAAGAGCCAGTCCGAAAGTCTCATTTACCTATGCTGCCAAACTGTGGTAAAATGTCATTGGAAAATGTTAACGGTGTTACCCCAAAACAACGTTCTGGACGGGACGGACGTGCTCAAAGACGGTGTCAAGAAGCCTAGTAGACGTATTCCTTTTACTCAGAGAATTGGCGTTCCTCGCATCTCGTGCACGTGGATGCGATGCGGACTTGCAGCCAGCCTCACGTTTTTAGCCATATTAGCCAGTATACTCACTCGGCCTGTCCCGGGCTCGGCGGCTGAGCCATTAAGTGAGACGGTCGTACCTCCATCGCCTACGACCGTACAAGTTACCCCCCCTCCGAAAGGCACAATTACCAGCCAACCCTCCTCCGACGCTTCAGAAGTCAACGACAAAGCTGCAGGGTCAGCCATACTACAATGGACACAAATCAAGAGTTGGTTGCTGCCTTTTGCCGGAGGGATTCTGGTCTGGATAGTGGCGAGCATTACCTTATTGGTTTTGGCGGCGCTCCTGGTACTGTACGTCCGACGCCGAAGGCGCCCGACTCCCGGCCCCTCGCAAATATCATCCGTGCCGCTCCTCAAATCCGCCGATGGCGGTCTCTATTTCCGCCTTGATCGGCTTAACGAAGATGGACTGATCATCGGCCGGGGCAGACAGGGTGTTGATCTCAGGATCAAAGAAACAACCCCATCTGTCGACACGGTATCCGGCCAGCACGCTCGTATCTATTATGATGCGATATATGGTAATGTCATCATTGAAGATCTAGACAGCACAAACGGGATATTCATTAATGGTCGGCAAGCGCCGCGCAAGAATCTGCTTAAAGACGGCTGGGTGGTTGGCTTAGGCAGCGTAACACTTACATATCACGACGGCGAGTCGGATACCGGCCCCCTCGACTGACAATTAACTAGGAGAGCCCATGGCGCAGGTAGAATCCTCTCCCTCACATCAGAATTCACTTGTAGATGATCGTCCCACAGAGCCGATAGTACCGCCTGAGGACAGCTTTCGGGCGCTACCAGAGGGCGCTTTGTTGGGGAATGAGGCTTACTACGTCACCAGTATCCGTTCTGAAGACGGTGACTGCAACGTGTACGGCGTAGAGGAGACACGACCCATCTTCCCCTGTCCCAACCTGAAATGTGGTCACCTGGCGAATCCAACCGGTAAGCGACACTGTGCCGCGTGTGGCACTCCGCTGAATGGTGTGATGCCTATCCACCGGAGACACCAGCTACAAGAGTACCGAGCTCCTTCCGAAGTAGCGACGGCAGCCCAAATAGCGAGATTGGGCCTGAACCATCCCGGGCTGCTCGTTTGCCACTATTTTGTAGAACAGCCTTACGGCAACGAGGATCGGTACTATCTGGTCTCGCCAGACCCGATGCCGATAGTTGCCAGCAGCGTAACGTTGCCCCAAAAGGTCGCCCGCGTTCTGGACTGGGGTAATCAACTGGCCGACGCCTTGGAATACCTGCACGAGCACGACATTGGATGGCAACAGATAAGCCCCGATCATATCGCACTACGTGAACGCCAAGCTATGTGGCTGGTTTTCAGCGCTGCCCAGCCACTTCCATCGGACGAAGCCGACGCAGCTCAGCACAAAGCGGAAGACGTGGCCGGTTTGGCAAGCGCCATGTTCTACTTGGCCACAGGCAGCGATACCTACCAATCCCAGGCGAATCTACCGGAGGCAGTAGTCACCGTTTTTGAGCAAGTACTGGGCACTCACGAGATCACTACGGCTGACGGATTGGCCAAGGCTTTCGGTGATGCTATGACAACCATCCGCCGTCCAACCACTCTCCGCCTGCGCGTAGGACGACATACCGACGTCGGAATGGTACGCGATCTAAACGAAGACAGCCTACTAACGCTGGAATTGGACCGCGTGCATCGTTCGATCAGCCGCCCCATTGGCCTCTACGTCGTGGCCGACGGTATGGGCGGCCACGCTGCTGGGGATGTGGCAAGTGGCCTGGCCATCAATGCAATGGCGGAGAAAATGGCCACTCACTTGTTGGTGCCTCAACTCAGCAGCGACATAGACGCCGAAGCCTTTGATGCCAAAATATGGCTGGCAGACGCCGTCCAGGCCGCCAATACAGCAGTTTACTCTCATCAGCAGTCCACTGGTACCAATATGGGAACCACCTTGGTGGCTGCGCTCATCATCGGTGATACAGCACACATTGCCAACGTTGGCGACAGTCGCGCCTACCTCATCGCCAACAGCGACGGCATCCGGCAGATCACCACTGATCATTCACTGGTCGAACGATTGGTCGCCCTCGGTCAGATCAAACCAGATGAGGCACGCGTCCATCCACAGCGTAACGTTATCTATCGTACTATCGGGGACAAAGAAAAACCCGAGATTGATTTCTTCGTCCAGAAACTGAATCCAGGCGACAGTCTATTTCTGTGTTCCGATGGATTAAGTGGAAAGGTAGAAGACCCCGAAATTCGGCGACTTGTTGATCGCGGCCGGTCACCGCAAGAGGCCTGCGAGCAGTTGGTCCAAGCCGCCAATGACAACGGGGGCGACGACAACATAACGGTGATCATTGTCCAAGCAAGTGCGTAGACATCAGACAGCAGGAGACTGAACGAGGTCTCACCAATGGAAAGCCTAATTGATCGCACGCTCGGCGGTTACAATCTGACCCAAGAGCTAGGTATGGGCGGTATGGCAACCGTCTATAAGGCATATCAGCCCAGACTGGAGCGCTCGGTAGCTGTGAAGGTGCTGGATCCAGCCTTTATCACGGACGACTCTGACGTGCTGGCCCGTTTCCGCCGAGAAGCTAAGGCCATAGCCGCCTTACGTCATCCTAATATTCTGACTGTCTACGACTACGGTGAAGAAGAGGGCCTCGCCTACATTGTTATGGAGTATGTGGAAGGGGGAACCCTCAAAGATCGGCTTGAGGGAGAACCCTTCGAACCTCAACGAGCAGTGGGACTGTCCATTGGAGTAGGGCGGGCGCTGGCCTTTGGCCACGACCAGGGCATCATCCACCGAGACGTAAAACCGGCCAATATTCTATTACCTCGGGAGGACTGGCCTCTATTAGCCGATTTTGGCTTGGTCAAGCTCCAACAGGCACGCCGTGCCCTTACGCAGGCTGGTATGATCTTAGGTACTCCAGACTACACCTCTCCCGAACAAGCTCTGGGTGAACCAGCCGATCATCGTGCCGATATTTATGCACTGGGCGTAGTCTTGTATGAGATGATAACCGGACGGCTACCCTTCGAGGCCGACAAGGCCTTTGATGTATTGCTGATGCACATCAACGAGGCTCCTCCAAAACCGCGTGAGATTGTCCCAAACACCCCTGAGATCGCGGAAGATATCATACTGAAGGCACTGGCCAAATCGCCTGCCGAGCGTTATCCTGATATGCAAGACATGGTGACCAACCTGGAGGCCGTGTGGGAGACGTTCCAAACATCTGTACATCTCGCATCACCACCGGCTGAAGATTCTATCCACCACGCCACTATGCAAATAGACTCGGTCCAATCCTTCCTGAAGGGCCCTCGCTTTGTCGTTGCTGCCACAGGTTCGCCACTGCTCATCCCCCAAAAGGATGAGGTGTTGATTGGCCGGGCCGATCCCAGGGGCAAAGTTGTGCCTGACATCGACCTTTCTGTATACGGCGGTGGAACCGCCGGCGTCTCGAGACAACATGCTCGTCTGCTGCGCACAGGCGAAGGTTGGATGATCGAAGACCTCCGCAGTACGAATGGCACGTTTGTCAATGACAGGCGTGTGCCTGCCTCTCAGCCTACCCCATTGAACGACGGCGACAGCGTGCGCTGTGGCCAGTTAGTACTTAACTTCCATACAGATGAAGTTGATTCTCTTTGACATTGACGGCACTCTCATCTGGCCAGATGGCGCTGGCCGGGCGGCGATATACCGTGCATTGAGCGAAGTGTTTGGCGTCACTGGCCCTAGCGACTCACTGCCGATGGCAGGCAAAACCGACTGGCAGATCATAACCGAATTGCTGTCAGCCACAGGGAGCAGCCAGAGCCATATAGAAACCATGCTCCCCGAATGCTTCGAGGCGATAGCCCGCCACACGGCTCAGACCACGCGGGAACGGCAAATACGTGTCTGCCCCGGTGTTCCGGCGCTCCTCGGGCGGCTCTCTGGCCACCCCGATGCCATGCTAGGTCTTTTGACCGGCAATGTGGCAGCGACAGCACCCATCAAACTACGCGCAGCCGGTCTTGACCCCGCTCTTTTCTGTGTCGGCGCATACGGAAACGACGGCCGCAGCCGCTCACAGTTGCCAGGAGTAGCTATCGCTCGAGCCCAAGCGTTGACCGATCACACGTTCATGGGTAAGAACGTGGTCATCGTCGGGGACACTCCCGCCGATGTCACCTGCGGGAGGCATC
>JAUVPY010000454.1 GCA_030598425.1 Anaerolineae bacterium | reverse complement strand
CTTGGTGCTTCGGTGGCCCAGGTTAACGTGCACGTCCAGGGCCTGCGAGTGAGCCAGAAGGATTAGGCCGTGTTGATATTCTGTCCTTGCCCTCTGAGGCTCCAGCGAAGAGTTTGATGATGTCTCTCAAGTGCTAACTCAAATGTCAACACTACCTAGGCAGGTGTGTTTTGTTGCCCCCAGGGAGGACGGGCATTGACCGACGAGACCGCAAAGGTAACCGGCGTAGAAGCCATAACCGGTGCACAGTGTGACGGGCAGAGCCTGAAACGGGCTCTTATTGCGGCGCGGCAATGGCTGGAAAAGCACGCGGCGGCGGTAAACGCCCTCAACGTCTTCCCGGTGCCCGATGGTGATACCGGCACCAATATGCTGCTTACCATGAACGCTGCGCTTGCGGAAATTGAGCGCTCGCCCGAGGACTCGGTCTCGGTCGTTGCCCACGCGGTGGCCCACGGGGCGCTCATGGGCGCGCGAGGTAACTCAGGCGTCATCCTCTCGCAGATATTTCGCGGCTTTGCCCGGGTTCTCGACGGCAAGGCAACCTTCTCGGCCCTGGATTTTGCCGAGGCAGCTCAGGAAGCGTGTGACACTGCTTACCAAGGTGTGGTCAAACCAGTCGAAGGAACCATCCTCACGGTTGCTCGCGAGTCGGCCCGGGCAGCCCGGGAAGCTGCTGGACAGACGGACGACGTCGTCCAAGTGCTGGCTCAAAGTGTCGAAGCCGCGAAGGTAACCAACGCCCTCACCCCGGAATTGCTGCCGGTGCTCAAGCAGGCAGGCGTCGTCGACGCGGGCGGACAGGGATTGGTCTATATCCTGGAAGGCGCCCTCCGTTACTTGCGGGGTGAGAGCGTAGAGATAGACGTAGAGATGGACGCTGTGGTTGATCTGAAATCAACGCTCGGCGCTGGCGAAGAGGGCTACGGCTACGACGTACAGTTCTCCATCAAAGGCGATTCGCTCGATCTGGACGAGATCCGAAGGACGATCGACGCCATGGGTGATAGCACGCTGGTCGTGGGCGACGCGAACTTCCTCAAAGTGCACGTCCACGTCCATGATCCAGGCGAACCCATCAGCTACGCCGTCAGCCAGGGCGCCATCGACGATGTCATTGTTGAGAACATGGAGTCGCAGTATCAGGATTTTGTACTGGATCGGGCCGGGGCGTCCGTTGCCACCGAGGAGATCACCGATATCGCCACCGTCTGCGTGGCGCCAGGCGACGGCCTGGAGCGTATTTTCGAGAGCCTGGGTGCCAGCGCCATCGTCCGTGGTGGGCAGACGATGAACCCCAGCACGGAAGAGATCCTCAGCGCTATCCAGAGCATAGGGGCTGAAGAGGTGCTGGTGCTGCCCAACAACGGCAACGTCGTCCTGTGCGCTCGCCAGGCCTCCGAGTTGTCCAGCAAAAACGTGATTGTAGTGCCCACCAAGACCGTCCCGCAGGGCATCAGCGCTCTGCTGGCCTTTAACTACCAGGCTGACATAGAAACCAATGCTGAGCGAATGGCCCAGGCTGCCGGTGAGATGGAAACCATCGAGGTAACGCGTGCCGTCCGATCTACTCGGATCAATGGCATCGACGTGACTGAGGGAGACATCATTGGTTTGCTAAACGATCAGTTGGTCGCCGCCGGAGCGGACTATACAGCCGTGATACTCGACGTGTTGAGCCAGGCGTCCGCAGACGATTATGAGGTCGTCACCATCTACTATGGAGGGGATGCCACGCTAGAGGAGGCCAACGCGCTTGCCGAACAAATTGTGGAGCGTTATCCCGACCTCGAGTCCGAGGTACACGAAGGGAGCCAGCCGCACTATCGCCACATCCTTTCGCTAGAATAATTCAGGTTGGAAACTATGGGAAAAGTCGCCGTTGTCACCGACAGCACAGCCTTTCTGGAGCCCGGTGTGGCCCTGGAACTCGAAATCAACGTCGTCCAGCTCAGCGTACACCTTGGGGATGAAGTATTGCGCGATGGGATTGACATAACACCTGAGGCCTTCTTTGTACGCCTGGAGCAGGGCGGTGTGATCCCGCGCACGTCACCGCCTTCGGTGGGGACATTCGAGCAAGTGTATGCCGATCTTCATACCCGCACCGACGAGATCCTCTCCATTCATATCTCAGGCCACCTCAGCCAGACTCTCAATCACGCGGAACGTGCCGCTGAGAGCTTACTGGGGCGGTGTAGCATCATGGTCATCGACTCTATGACCACCTCGCTGGGACTGGGGATTCTGGCCAAGGCCGCCGCCCAGGCTGCTCAGGAGGGCGCCGACCTGGATGAGGTTGTCCGGTTGGTGCGAGGCATGATCCCTCACATCTATATCGTCCTCTACGTAGACCAGATGGATTACCTGGAGCGAGGCAACCGCATCGGTAGAGCGCAGGCCGTGTTGGGTACCATGCTGAACGTCAAACCCCTTCTGTTTGTGGAAGATGGCGATATTATCCCCCTCGAGAAAGTTCGTACCCACGAGAAGGCTATCGAAAAGCTCTTCGAGTTCGTCGCCGAGTTTTCTGAGCTGGAACAGGCTGCCATCGTACAGCGTAACCCAAGCCCCACGGAAGAGACCAAGATGCTCCTGGAGCGATTGGAGCAGCTCTTCCCGGATATGGAGTTTCCGCTCATCCAGTATGGACCGGTGTTGGCCAGCCACATCGGACCGTCGGCCATGGGGGTCGTCGTGTACGAGACCCCCGAATTTTAGCGTCACCCCCCATCCGCGACGTCCTATGTCGCCGGTAAAGATTGTCGTTGACAGCACCGCCGAACTTCCACCTGACGTAATCGCCGATCTGGACATTTCGGTGGTCCCCTGTTTGCTTCGTTTTGGGAACCAGACCTTCCGGGAAGGCTTGGACATATCGCGCGCCGAGTTCTTCGCTCGCTTGGCGACCGACCCTCATTTTCCCCGCACGGCCGCGCCTGCCCCGGGCGTTTTCGAAGAGACCTACCGCCGGTTGGCCTCGGAGACTGACAGCGTCGTTTCCCTTCACATCAGCCCCCAATACAGCGGCATCTTCAACGCCGCGCGCCTGGGCGTGGAAGCGGTGGCTGACCGCGTGCACGTCGTGCCGGTCGATTCCGGTCAGATCAGCCTGGGTATGGGTCTAATGGCT
>JAUVPY010000010.1 GCA_030598425.1 Anaerolineae bacterium | reverse complement strand
GGACAAGTTGGACGCGCTGGAGACGGAGATCGAACGCTATAAAGACCGCATCCAGATGATGCGCAAGGGGTACCTCTCTGTCGAGAGGCAGTATCAGCGCGCCTGGCAAGCGCCACTCTCTTCCGCGCCCACCCCGCCGCCCCAGCCCCTCAGCCCGGCCAGCGAGGCACAGATCAAGCGCCTGTACCGCCAATTGGCCCGCCGCTTTCACCCGGACCTGGCCGTCGACGACGCAGACCGCGCCTACCGGACCGAGAAAATGACCGCCATCAACGATGCGTACGCCGCCCGCAGCCTGGCTGAACTCGATGCCCTGGCCGGGGAGCCAGATGCTCATATCCTCACCGGGCGCGCTCAGCCCGGCCAGACGGAGGCGAGTTTGATCCAGGCCCTGCAGGATCAATTAGGTCGTTGCCAGCACCGTCTGGGCCAGATTGAGACCCAACTGGGAAGTCTGCACCAGCGTCCCAGTGTGCAATTGAGCCTGGAGGTGAAGGTGGCGCGCGGTCAGGGTCGTGACCTGCTGGGCGAAATGGCCGCCGACCTGGAAAGCAAAATCGCCCGCAAGGCGGCGGAGCGGGACATGCTTAAGGCCCAATTTGACCAACTGGGTCCTGACCAAGGGATCATCCAGGTCAGATAGCGCGTGACCATGGACCCGACCACCTTCCTGCGTCATCTGAGAACCCAACCCTCCTATCGCGACCAGGTCACGCACGTAGAGCGGCTGCCCTCACGCCGCGCGCGTTACACCCGCTTGAGTCATCCTTTGCCGGGGGCGCTCGACGTGGCGTTGAAAGCGGCCGGGGTCGATCGTTTTTTTCGACATCAGGCCCAGGCCATCCAGGCCGTGCGGAATGGTGCGCACGTCGTGGTCGCTACGGGCACGGCCAGCGGCAAAACGTTGGCTTACAACGTGCCGGTCATTGAAGCCATTCTGTCAGACCCTCGTGCCCGCGCGCTCTATCTCTTCCCCACAAAAGCCCTGGCCCAGGACCAACTGCGCGCACTCAAAGAGTTGACGGATGGCCTGGGTGGGGAGAGCTCCAGACGCGGCAAAGGGGCTAAGCCAGCGCTGGCTTTTGGCACCTACGATGGCGACACCCCGGGATCGGCTCGTGCCGGGCTACGCCGCCAGGCAGCCATCATCCTCACCAACCCCGATATGCTACACCTGGGCATCCTGCCCAATCACAACCTGTGGGCCGATTTTCTGAGCCATCTACACTTTGTTGTGCTGGACGAGGCCCACGTCTATCGAGGCGTCTTTGGCTCTCACGTGGCGTTGCTGATGCGCCGCCTGAGCCGGCTGTGCGAATTGCATGGCGGTTCGCCGCGCTTCATTTGCTGTTCGGCGACCATCGCCAACCCAGATGAGCACGTTGAACGGCTGACTGGCGTTCGCCCGACGGTCGTCACCGACGATGGCTCGCCCCAGGGACCAAAAGTCTTCGCGCTGTGGAATCCCCCCTTCGTGGACCGGCGTCGCACCGGCCGGCGCAGCGCCAACGCCGAAGCGGCGACCCTGTTCGCCGAAATGGCCCGCCACGGGTTGCGTAACATCACTTTTACCAAAGCCCGCGTGGTGGCCGAATTGGTGCTGCGTTACGCCCGCGACGCGTTAACAAAAACCGATCCGGGGCTCAAGTCGCGGGTGGCGTCCTATCGCGCGGGTTACCTGGCTGAAGATCGGCGACAGATCGAGCGCGACCTTTTCAGCGGTCAGCTCATTGGCGTCACTGCCACCAGCGCGCTGGAGTTGGGCGTGGATGTAGGCGGATTGGATGCCACCGTCTCGGTCGGTTTCCCGGGTACCATTGCCAGCCTGTGGCAACAGGCGGGCCGGGCGGGCCGGGGCAGCAAGTCCTCACTGGCAGTGCTCTTTGGATTGGACGATCCGTTAGACCAGTTTTACATGCGGCATCCCAGGGAGTTGTTTGGCCGGCCGCACGAGCACGCCTTAATCAACCCCAACAATGTGTATATTCTGGAGCAGCACCTGCCGTGCGCCGCCCACGAGTATCCGCTCAGCAGTGCCGACGAGGCCCGCTTCGGCCCTGGTTTCGTCGAGGCCATGATCCAACTGGAAAAACGTGGCCTTCTGACCTATCGTCCCGAACAAGACCGCTGGTACTACGCCGGGCGTGACTACCCTGCCCAGGATGTGAGCATGCGCAGCATCGGAGGGCGATCGGTGGTCCTGTTCGACGAGACGGCGAACAGGCGTCACCTGGAAGAGATCGACTCGGCAACGGCCCCGGCCCGAGCTCACCCAGGGGCCATCTATCTGCACCAGGGAGAGTCTTACCTGGTGACAAGCCTGGACCTGGAAAAGGGCCAGGCCCTGCTGCGCCTGGCCCAGGCGGACTATTACACTCAGCCACGCGAGATCAGCGACGTCCGAATTGTGAGTTCGACGGGGCACCGGGTGACCCACAGTACTCTGGCCTATTGGGGGACCGTGCGTGTTACGCGGCAGGTGGTCGGCTTCCGGCGGGTGCGCCAGTACAGTGAGGCCATTCTGGGCGATGAGCCCTTGGATATGCCGGCCCTCACCTTCGAAACTAGGGCGCTGTGGTGGGACGTGCCGCCTGAGTGGGGGCGTCGCGTGAGCCGCCGAGGCTGGGATTTTTTGGGTGGGCTCCACGCCGTGGAGCACGCCACCATCGGCCTGCTGCCCCTGTTTGCCATGTGCGATCGGTGGGATATCGGTGGTTTGAGCACGGCGCTTCATCCCGACACAGGTCAGCCACAGGTCTTCATCTACGATGGGCATCCCGGTGGCGTGGGCATCACCGAGCAGGGGTTTACGCTCCTCGACGAATTGTGGGCTGCAGCTTTGGAGACGATCAAGAGTTGCTCCTGCGACGACGGGTGCCCCAGTTGTATCCACAGCCCCAAATGCGGCAACAACAACCATCCCCTCGACAAGCGAGCGGCAATATGGATACTGGAATCGCTTCTACCAAAAAGGAAACTACGAGGGCGTTGACCTCGGAAAGACCCGATCGCGGGCGTTGGCTGTATACCCTGGCCTTAGTCGTCGGTCTGGGAGCGCTGGTGTTGGGACCGCTGGCGGGCGGGCTGTTTATCGCCCTGTCGCTGATAGGCCGGCCGGTGGCCGACGCCGTGAGCGTGACCACCATCGGCATCAGCATGGCGGGGTTGGGATTGGGCCTGGGTGGTGCCTTGGCCTGGGTCGGTTACCAGGGTTTACGCGGCCGCCCGTCGCGCCCGTTTCGGCCGGGGATGAGGTGGGTTTGGGGCTGTCTGGCGGGAATCGGGCTGACGTTGGTCATCGGGCAGGTCATTCTCACGTTTGACTTGTTGACCCCGCTTGCTTTCCCCATCTTCCACGTGCTGGGAATCACGATACCTGCCGTTCTGATGTTGGTTCTGGTGGCGCAAGGCTTGAAGGGCGTCATCCCAGCCCCAACGCAGGGGCAGGTGATCGGCCAGATGGCCTGGGGCGCTTTCGGGACGACGGCTATCGCCTTCACCCTCGAGGCCGTCATGGTGGCGATAGGTCTGGTCGTCGTAGTGGTCATCATCGCGCTTACGCCGGGGGGCCTGGCGCAACTTGCTGAGTTGCAGGCCACATTGGCCGATCCGGCTCAACTGGCTGACCCGCAAATACTTGCCGACTGGCTGCTGAAACCGGCGATCCTTTTCCCCGTGGCGGCTTTGCTGGTTATCGTCGCCCCATTGATCGAAGAAGGGGTCAAAAGCCTGGGCGTTCCCCTGCTCAGCCTGGGGAGGGGGAGGGTGCCCTCGCCGGCCCAGGGCTGGCTGTGGGGCATTGCTGCGGGGGCCGGCTTTGCCATCACCGAGGGTTTATTCAACAGCGCGGCCAGCCTGCCCTTCTGGGCAGGGATTGCCTTGCTGCGCGTTGGCGCGACGGCCATGCACATGCTCACCGCCGGTCTCACCGGCCTGGGGTGGGCACGGACGCTCGATTCGCGGCGCCCCTGGCCGCTTCTGGGGGGCTACCTGGCGAGTGTGACCCTTCACGGCCTGTGGAATGGCATGACGGTGCTGATCGTCGTTTCCTCGCTGTGGATGATGGCCCGGCCAGGCGACGCGGCCCGGATGGCGGGCGGGGGGTTGGCTGTTTTCGTCGGGGTGACGGGCCTGATCCTCCTGATTGCTACGATTATTGGCGTGGCTGTGTATGTCACGCGGCAGGTGGGGCGTGAAACGTGAAACGTGAAACGTAAAGTAGTTCACCGAAATGATCTGCACAGTTCTGGCGCTGCTACGGAGCCTGGAAGCCTGGGTTTCCATGCAATCTATTTCGGCAAACCACTTAACGCGACCAAGCCGCACGCAAGCGGAATTTTCGACTCACGGACGGAAAAGAACACTGACAAAAACGAATAGACAAATTAAAGTCCGTGTTCCTTTCTGTCCGTGAGTCATAATTGTGTCTCAGAAACCAGGTTTTCACAGAAAAACCTGGTTTCTGAATCTACTATAATCTCAGTTGTGAGACGGTCTCTGAGACGGTTGTCGGCCTGATTAGCGTATATTTGGCGTAGGGTTGGCGTTCAGCACGGGCTGGCAAGGTGTGTTAGAATAAAGTTGCCAAGGTGATCAAGTGTGATCACCGGCCTGCAGTTGAAACGTGGTCCGGCAGGACGCGCAAGGCTACAGGGCCCAGGCAATCTCCTCTGCTCCTCCTTTTTGGGACCGGCTGATGGCTACAGCCGGTCTCACTGTAAACAAAGCCGCTCCCGGTGCCGGGAGCGGCTTAAATTTTTTATAGAACGCCTTCCACAGGACGTCACCTGTTTGGCTTCGCGATCAAGATGTCTTTTCCGCCACCAAGAAGTGAGAGAGACCGAAGGCGCGCAGCGGTGTGTGCTCCAACCGGTAGGTGCCCCAACGCAGCAGACGCCCCAGGCCCGGGCGGCGCGCCACGATCTTGTCGTAGCCGGGATAGATTTGGGTGTGGGTGATAATTCGGGCTGGCAGGCCCGCAAAGAGCGCCCGCAGGTCGCTGGCTGTGTAAGCCCGCACGTGAGGCGCCAGGCGATCCCGCAGCCGGTCCGGCAGATAGTTGATCAAAGGCGTGTTGCCAAAGTGATATTCGCCGCGCCAATAATGACCGTGCGTTTCGAAGGGATAGAGCTGGTTGGGGCAGAAAAGGACCAACCGGCCACCCGTCTTGAGCACGCGCACCATCTCGGCCACCGAAGCCCCGTCGTCGGCCACGTGCTCGATGACCTCGTGGGACAACACCAGGTCAAATACGCCGTCGGTGAAAGGGAGCGCCTCCGCCGACGATTGAGCCACCGCACCGTTGATGAGTGCTTCGCGCGCCCGCTCGCCCTCGATTTCGACCCCAAAGACGTGGGGCGTAAACCGGCCAAAGGCGCGTAGGTATATGCCGATGCCGCAGCCGACGTCGAGAGCCTGCCCGCCCTCGAGTCGATCCCCGGCCCCCTCCCGGATCATCGCCCACCGCCGCTCCTGTCCCGTCCGCCACACCAGGGAGGGAACGCCCCGCTCAGGGATCAGGGAATCAGGAACCAGGGAATCAGGCGACTGGCGTATCACCTGGTTTCCTGTTTCCCCGATTCCCTGATCCCCGATTCCCCGATTCCCCAATTTCCTGTTTCCCCGATTCCCTGACCCCCTACTTCACCCCCACATGTAACGCTACGGTCCCCAGCATTAACATCTGGTAACGGACCTGACGCAGGCCTGCCGCCTCCATCACCCCCGCCAGTTGGCTGGGGCGCAAGAAGCTGTCGGCTGAGCGGGGCAGATAGCCGTACGCGTCGGGCTGGCCGCTGATAAGGCCACCCAGCCGGGGGACGATCCGGTGAAAATAGAAACGGAACATCTTCCCTCCAAGCGTGTCGGGAGGACGGGGCACGTCGAGCACCAGCACCCGGCCGCCGGGCCGGGTGACCCGCAATTGTTCGGCCAGAGCCATCCCCACGTCGACGACGTTGCGCATCAAAAAGCCAGAGGCCACCGCATCGAAGGTGTCGTCGGGAAAAGGCAGGCAAAGCGTATCGGCGCCCGCCCAATGTACGGGGCGACCGGCGGCCCGGGCCTGTCCGGCGTGCATCATCGGCAAGGTGAAGTCGGCGCCGACCACGAGGGCCAAGTCGGGTTGTTGGCGCAGCGCCTCAAAGGCCACGTCTCCCGTGCCTGTGGCGATGTCCAGGAAACGCCCGCCCGGGGGCAGAGCCGCCTCACGTACCATCAATCGCCGCCAACGTACGTCCTGACCGCCCGTCATCAACCGGTTCATCAGGTCATACCGGTGAGCGATGCGGGCGAACATGGTATTCACGTATTCGCGTTTTTTGGATGCGGAATCAAAGGTCATTGCTCAGGAGGGTCCAACGTCTGCCATTCACCGTCGACCATTACCCACTCCCGATTATGACCCAGGCTAGCAGTGTTGTCAATCCATCGCAGCCATCGGGGGGTGATGCGATATACGCTCACCTTGTCCAAGGCGCGGGCCAGAGCCGCGTCGGCCAGGACAAAGGGGAATTTGGCCGTGTAGCGCGTCCAGGCTCTAGCTCGATCAGCGCCGGTCACGAGGGCACACGTCCCTTGCAATTGCACGCCCCGGATGTCGCGCCACTGACTAGAGTCAACGTGAATGGTAACCGCCACGCGCGGATTGCGGGCGATATTGACCGCGTGGCGGCTGCCGGGGATGGAGACGAAATAGAGGGTCAAGTCATCGGTTTCGGCGTAATACAGGTCGGCCGCTTGCGGGTCGCCATCGGGGCCAAGGGTGGCCAGCGTGAGGATGTTCCGCTCGGGGAGGAAGGCACGCACCTGAGCCAAAGGATCGTCAGTCACGACGTCTACCAAACGCGACAGATGAAGCCCTTGAGGTATTGTGATTCGGGGAAGGTGAGCAGAACGGGATGGTCCAGGCTTTGCCCCAGTCGCTCGACAATCTGCACGTCCCGTTTGGCATCCACTGCCGCTTCAAACAGCACTTTTTGAAAAAGATCGGGGCTGACGGCCCCCGAGCACGAGAAGGTGATGAGGTAGCCACCCGGATGCAGCAGTTTCATCCCCAGCAGATTAATGTCTTTGTAACCCCGCAGGGCCCCTGCAACCTGTGATTTGCTGGCGGCGAACTTGGGGGGGTCGAGGACAATCACGTTGAAGTGCCATCCGTAGTCTCGATATGTCCGCAGCAACTCAAAGACATCCGCCCCAGCATAAACGTCCTCGCGGCCGCCGAACCCATTCCGGCGCATGTTGCGCTCGGCCAACTTCAATATGGCTTCGGAGGTATCCACGTTGATGATGCGCGTCGCGCCACCTGCGGCGGCATAGACAGCAAAAGCACCCGAATAGACAAACGCATTCAACACTTCGGCCCCGCCGAAGTAAGAACCAGCAATCTTGCGATTCTCGCGCTGGTCCAGGTAGAATCCCGTTTTCTGCCCCATCTTGATGTCCACCAGGAAGCGGAAACCATTTTCATTGATCTCAACCAGGTCGGGGGGCACCTCGCCCCAAATCGGACCGGTTACCGGGACCAGCCCCTCTTTTTCGCGCACTGTGTCTTCGCTGCGGTTGAATATGCCCTGAGGTGCGGTCAAATCTGCCAGATGGCTAATGATGGTGGCCTTATTCGTCTCTGTGGCCAATGAAAGAAACTGAACCACCAACCACGGGCCGTAGCGATCCACGATCAGGCCAGGCAAACCATCGGCCTCGGAATGTACCAGGCGATAGGCATCGGTCAGAGGGTCGGCCGCCAGCGACTCGCGCACGCTGATGGCGCGTTCAAGCCGCCCGCGCCAAAATCCTTCACCGATTAGCTGATTTTGGTCCCAGGTCAGGATGCGAATCGTTATCTGTGAATTTTGGTTGATGATCCCACGGGCGACGAACCGCGCCCGGTTGTCCCAGACGTCCACCACGTCACCATCTGTGGGATCGCCTTCGACACGCTCGATAGAACCGGAGAAGATCCACGGATGACGGTTGAGCACCGACTTCTCTCTGCCCTTTTTCAGCACCACCTGCGACGTAATCATGTTCCGATCCTGTGCTCCTTCTACTCCGTCTTACCGTCCTTCAGCCGACGCAACCCCTCGCACACCAGCTATTACGATAACAAAGCATGCCTGAAATGTCAAGGACAAGGTCGGATTCCCGCCGGATTGAGCACGGCTCGTTTAAGGTCGAGAAATGCTAGCAGCAGGTCCGTGACCTGCGCGTCGGACCGTAGAAAACGCCAGGTCACGGACCTGGCTCGAGCAGGGGGCGCTTTAATCCCTTGGGGTCTTGTTCCGTAGTTTGGACGTCCCCACCGCATCGAAGTGGCGCCAATACAAATCAGCGGGGTGGGACGGTCCCACCCCGCTGATTCTTTTTATCAGACAGAGATTCAGCGTGGTACAAACTTTACGGCGTCGAAGGCGATCATACGGCTTGCAGGAGGCTCGCGCGTGTTGTCGTAGACCAACACAAACTCCTTGCCTATGTTGGCGGCATTGAAGTAGTACGTTCCCAGACTCATCCACTCACCGTTGTATTGGTTTTGGTTTACGATTTGGTCGTGACGCTGTCCGTCGTGTAGAACACGATAACGGACCCTGGTGCTATTGCCGTAACGCTCCGGTATGTGGACCAAAACCTGGTACTCGCGCGGGGCCGCCAGGTGCGGCGTCCACCGACCATAGTTGACCCATTCAACGCTGGTGTTGTGCGTCCAGTACATACTGCCGCCCACTCCCTCTTGCGCCGTGTAACGTGATCTGAGTGGCCCGCCCCACAGAAAGCCGGGATCGGTGTTGTCTACCGTCACCGCGCCGCCGGGGCCAGGTTTGCCATCTGGACCGGGTTTACCGCCGGGGCCAGGTTTGCCACCAGGACCAGGTTTGTCGCCTGGGCCAGGCGATGGGGGTGGCTGGAAGCCGTCCGCGCTCCACCAAACGACGATGGAGGCATATTGAGTATGTTCGTAGTACTCCACCTTTACCTGGTGCGTGCCGGTATCGAGAGTGCGCGTGCCGCTGTGAGTGGTAGCCGGTTGATCCTGCCAAGAATCGATAACCAGGGAGCCATCCACCCACAGGCGCACACCATCGTCGGTCTTGGCGAAGAAGCTGTAAGTGCCAGCCGAGAAGTGCACGTCGCGTGTCCAACGCGCCGAGAAATCGTCGACCGGTAGACTGGATGCCGGCGATCCAAGCCCCCAATCAAAGCGTATGTCGGCGTCGGTGCGGGTCAGCGTCGGCGATCCAGACAGATCCTTGTTGTCATAGTACTGTCCAGCCCAGTCGCCGTGTGGAGACGGTTGGGGTGTAGGACGGTGCGGAGGCGTAGGATGGGGCGTAGGACGGTGTGGGGGCGAGGGATGAGATGGTGGGCCTTCCCCGGACGTCCATCGCAGCTTGGCGACGGCGTGCTGCGTGTTCTCAAAATAGGCCATCTGCACCCTGTGATCCCCAGCCGAAAGCTGCTTGCTGGCGCAATAGGTGGTCGCGCCTTGCACTTTCCACTGATCAATGATGAGATGGCCGTCGACCCACACCCGGACGCCGTCGTCTACCGTCACGCAGAACTTGTATGCCCCGGTGTTGAAGTGCGTGGTACGCGTCCAGCGCACAGAGAAATGGTCGGCGGGCAGGCCAGGGGCTGGGGCGCCACGGCCCCAATCGTAATTGATGTTGCCCTCGTAGCGGGTGAGTGTCGGGCTGTCGTAGAGGCCAGGATTGGCGTAGTACTCGGCCCACCAGCCCGGGTCATCGGCTGGCGGCGAGGCCCCGACGACTGCCGGCCAACTTGCAATCAACAGAGCCAGGGCGAGGAACCACAACATGTTGCGCTTCATATATATCGCCTCCTTGAGTGCGTTGTTCATAGCCTATCGAGACATTGCCCCAACATTATGTCACTATTATACACTATTCCGTCAACTTTGCATAATCAGGGTATCGGCGATAGTTTTATGGCTATGAAGCGTCAGACAAGTGGCGGTAAGAAGAAACCCACCCGCGTCCCCGACCAGCAGCACGTTGGGTTGAGCGTAGGTGGCTATAGGTTTGACGTAGCACAGGCGCTATCCGAGGTTCGGGTCTGGGGCTGAGGGGATCTCCTCCATCCGACCGGTCGACACAAAAATGACACGTTCGCAGATGTTGGTCACCCGATCGGCGACACGCTCCACGTTGTGGGCGCAGAAGAGCAGATACATGGCCCGCGTCACCGTTCGTGGGTCTTCGATCATATAGGAGACCAACTCACGGAAAATCTGGTTGTAAAGCATGTCCACTTGGTCGTCTATCTGGGTAATGGCGCGGGCTTCGTCGGGGTTGTCGGATATGAGGGCATCCAGGCTTTGACGCAGCATGTCTTGCGAAATTTGGGCCATGCGGGGCAGGTCGATGAGCGGTTTGAGCAGGGGCTCGTCGCCCATACGCAGGACGATGGTCGCGATGCCAGCGGCGTGGTCTCCCATGCGCTCCAGGTCAAGCACAATGTTCATGGCCGCCACGATGAGGCGCAGGTCGCGGGCAGCCGGCTGCTGGCGAGCGATAAGACTCACACAGTCCTCTTCGATCTTGAAGCGTAATTCATTGATTTTCTCGTCATCGGCGATGATCTGCTGAGCCAACTCCTGGTCCCGTTCCTTGAGCGCCTGGATGGAGAGGCTGATGGCCGCGTCCACCATGCTGCCCAGTCGCAGCACGTTATCACTTAAGTCTTGCAGTTCCTGATCAAATGTAGCACGAATACTCATGGTCAATCCCCCCAATTATTCTCTATGACACACGCTCAACCTTGAACAGGCTGGTGTTGGCGGGACGCCTACAAGTCCCCTTCGGAGCAAGGGGACCTGTGGGGCGACGAGCGTTGCTCAATGGGTCTGGCGGTCATACCTAACTGTTGATGGCGGCCATTATCTCCCGGCCGTGGCCCGCCGAGCCGAGGACGACCTCGTTCTTATGTCTGACCAACTTGGTCAGTTCGTCCCGGCCCGGACCGAGGTATTTGCGAGGGTCGAATACTTCTGGTTGCTCGGCGAATACCTTCCGAACGGCTGCCGTAATCGCCAACCGGCAATCGCTATCGATGTTTACCTTGCAGACGGCGCTGCGGGCAGCTCGCCGCAACTGGTCCTCTGAGACACCTACCGCGCCTTCCATGTTACCACCGTAGCGGTTGATCATCTCAATGTACTCCGGCACCACCGAGCTGGCTCCGTGCAGCACAATAGCAAAGCCCGGCAATCGCTTCTCAACTTCCTCCAAGATGTCGAAGCGCAGCGGAGGGGGCTCCTCGCCCGGCTTGACCTTGAACTTGAAGGCCCCGTGACTGGTACCGATCGAAATAGCCAGCGAGTCGACATCGGTGCGCTTGGTGAAGTCCTCAACCTCTTCAGGGTGCGTATAAGTACTTTCCTCAGCTTCTACATCTTCCTCGATACCGGCCAGCACGCCCAGTTCTCCCTCAACAGACACGTCGAATTGGCGGGCGTAGTCTACGACCTTTCGAGTGAGGGCAACGTTTTCCTCGTAGGACAGGTGTGAGCCGTCGATCATCACCGAACTGAACCCATTTTCGATGCAATCCACGCATACTTCATAGCCGTCGCCGTGATCCAAGTGTACGGCGATGGGGATATCCGCCCCCATCTCCTTCATCATTTGCACAGCGCCCATTGCCATGTAGCGTAGCATAGTCTGGTTGGCGTACTTGCGTGCTCCTCTGGAAACCTGCAAGATTACGGGAGAGTCGGTCTCCACGCAACCCGCGATGACAGCCTGTAACTGCTCCATGTTGTTGAAGTTATAGGCTGGGACGGCGTAGCCGCCTTCCATTGCCATTTGGAACACAACTTTGGTGTTGACCAACCCGAGGTCTTTGTAGTGGATGGCCATTGCTTCCTCCATAGATAGTGGGATGTATTTTCACCAGCCTTGAAGGCTTGATGTTCTCTTCTGAACTTGGCCAGCCTTTCCGAAGAGGGCTGCCAGCCGTGTAGTATAGCACGATACACATGTACTTGCCAATGATCGAGACCAGAAGAGGCAGGTAAGTATTGTCGCGTTGGAGAATCCATGATAGAATGGGGTGGGGCATCATCCAACAACTTTTTCAGACAAGGGAGGTCACGTATGAATTCAGATCTGCTTAAGCAAGGTCGGGAGACGGTTGCGAAGGGGCTCGATTGGCTCCGTCGCCACAACGACCAAATCTCCCAAATAGAGGATCTAAGTGCTCACTATAAGGCACCCTATCTCTACGCGGTGCTGGGTGACCCGATTCGCGCTGGTCATTATGCGGACTTGATGCGGACGCGATACCTTCAGGCGGATGGGGATTTTCGCACCAGCCGTCTGAACAGGGGGTGGGCGGATGCGCCGGTCATGCCGGCCGTGCGCTATTTATATCCAAACGGGTGGATCATCGTTGGTTTACGCAAGTTAGGGGTCTATGACGCCGCCAGCCGTGGCGTCGACTTCGTGCGGCGCTTTCAATCCACCGAATTAGGCGGATTCTTCTCACGCTTTGACGTTTCGTCCGGCCAGGTGGAGACGTGCCATTTGGATACTTCCAGCACCTCTTCGGCCGGGCTGGCCCTGCTGGCCTGTGGGTTCGTAGAGGAGGCAGCGCGAGCTGGCGATTTTATGCTGAAGCTGCTCGACGCACAGCCTGAGTTTGAACGTCACTTCTACACGAGCTGGGATGTCGAGGCCGGATTGGTGACGGATGTCTGGGGCGATGAGGACGGGCGTTTCCCAGGTGGGCGGGCGCAGTTCTGCCTGACCACCGAAGCCGATCCACTTAAAGAGTTCATCTGGTTCGCCGGTAAAGCGATGAAGTTTCTGGCCAAGCTCTACGATCAGACCTCGGACCGCAAGTACCTCGACGGCGCTGTAAACCTGTTTGATTTCTTCCAAAGGCTTGACGAGGGGCGCTGGCACAACACCAGCTCTTGTAAGATCATGTGGGCAAGCGCGGAGCTTTTCCGGCATACGGGCGAGCCCAGATTCGCGGAGGCTGCAGAGCGCGTTTTCGACTCCTTGTGCCAGTCCCAGACCTCAGACGGCATCTGGGTGCATACCGTCATAGGCTCGCGGGAAGACCAGCCTATAACGGCCACGGTCGATATCGCGCAGGAGCTGTGCGCCGAGCTGATCGACGCGATATTTGAGCTGAGTCCAATTGCCCCATCAAGTTGATCACCTAGGTGCAACGCACTTTGCGAAGTCCCGCGTACGCGGGGCGAAGCACCCCTGAAGCGAAGCGGAAGGGGCGCAGTGCGTTGCACCTGAACCCGAGCTTATTAAGGACAAGCTATGACGAGCATGACACCCGCCCAGATTGAGGAATTCCTGGGTGCGCCCCGCCACGCCATCGTCGGCACCAACCCCCTCGACGGAGCGCCGCAACTCAGCCCAGTGTGGTATGTTTACGAGGAAGGCTGTCTATACATCAGCGTTCTTGCCGACAGCGCCAAGCATCGCAATCTGGGGCGAGATCCACGTATCAGTGTTTGCATCGATGGGTGCTACCCCGATTACCGGACGGTCATCATCTATGGAACGGCCGAAGTTGTCGAGAGCGGCCACCCCTTGCAAGAGGAGATGCACTGGCGCATCATTCGCATGTACCACAAGACTGAGAAGGACGCCCGCCGCTACCTGGAAGCTACTCGGGAGGAACGATCGGTGCTGCTTGTCGTCACTCCCCACAAGATCGTCAGTCAGGACTATAATTAGGCTGTGTTGACATTTTGCCCTTGCCCTCTGAGGCTCCAGCGAAGATTTTGATGATGTCTCTCAGGTACTGACTCAAATGTCAACACTACCTAGTGCCTCACCAGACAAGTCCATAGAAGGAGGAACCTTATCGATGTCAACGACGATACCGCGCTTGGTTGTACCTCGTGTGCCCGCAGGTTGGGACAAGGCGGCTGATCCTGCCGCGTGGCCTTGGGAGAGTCTGCCGGTCCTGCCTCCCTTCGTACTGGCAGATGGCAGTGGACCGGCCGAGCAACAGACCAGGGCTCGTGTCTGTTACGACTCGGAGACGCTCTACGTTCGCTTTGACTGTGACGACCGCGATATTTGGGCCACCTACACCCAACGTGATGATCCAATCTACGATGAAGAGGTGGTCGAAATCTTCCTTGGCGCCGGTGAAGCGGACCTGGTGCGTTATTTTGAGTTCGAGGCCAGTCCCAACGGCGTGTTGTTCGATGCTCGCATCTACAATCCCATCTCTCAGCGAAGCGAGTTGGAGTGGGACGAGAGTTGGAATTGCCCCGGGATTCGTTGGCAGGCCAGGCGGGATGATGCAGTCAACCATTGGTGGGCTGTGGTGACCATTCCGTGGGCGGCTGTCGGGCCTCCTGGCGACCTGCCGTCCATCTGGCGGGCCAATTTCTATCGGATTGAGCGTCCGCGCGACGCTGAACCTGAGTACAGCTGCTGGTCGCCGACTATGACGGAGCCAGCGGATTTCCACAAGCCGGCCTATTTTGGGGTTCTCGAGCTTGGCTGATCAAGCGGAGGATAAACCAATGTCAGATCCCACTCAGCACGAGTCATTCCCGCTGCGGCTGTCATCACGCGCACGCGTGGTGGTCGCCGCGCAGCCAGGCCGCCACGTCCACCCGCTGCGACAACTGCGGCGTTATCTCTCTGGCCGTCAAATAGAGGAGGTCGAAAGGGGGGAATTAGCGACCGTGTTGCCCGCGCTGGGAGCGGAGAACATCGATCTGTTGGTGCTGCTGACCGACTCGGCGGATGGGGTGCCGGGTGAGCTGGCGGCCCCCACCGAATTGGGTGAGCTGGTGGAGGATGCCTTTCTCCTGCGCACTGGTACGTTTACCGGGCATCCGACGCTGCTGGCGGCTGGCGGCGGCCTGGCCGGACTGATCCACGCGGTGAACGAGTTGGGCACACGTCGCCTGGTTGAGCGCGACGATGTGCTTGTGCTGCCGGGGCTGGACGCGCGCCAGTCACCGGCGTTGCCGTATCGCCTGCTCTGGACCTGGGATCATAGCACCAACTGGTACCTGGGGCAGGTGGGCCTCCAAGAGATCGGTGCCCTTAACTACTATTCCAAGCCAGAAAAGGGTTTCCTCGAAGATTACCGCCGCCTGGTGGATTTTATGAGCCTGCACCGGATTGGCGGGGTGACGATCTACGGCTTTCTGCGCGATAATCATGGCGGGGTTGAGGCGGCCCAGGAGTTGTGTGGCTACGCCGCTGAACGCGGCGTGCGCATTCTACCGGGCGTGGGCATCAATGCCTATGGAGGCATTTACTGGGAGGGGGAGCACCCATACAACCTGACCAACTGGCTGCGGTTACACCCGGAACTGCGAGCGGTCTTCGACAAGCCGGTCGCGTTTCACATCCCGGACTTTCCCAAGCTGTGGTTCCCCGAGACCCACTATACCGATGCCGCGTGCCCCTCCAAGCCGGAGAACGCCCGCTACCACGAAGAGGCCGTCCAATGGCTGGCCGAGACGTTCGAGATCGGGGGCATCAATTTTGAGACGGGTGACTATGGGGTGTGTAACTGCGCCGACTGCTCGGCGCGACGAGGTGCGGATGAAACCTGGTCTCACCGGGATATGGCCCTGCTCTATCCACGCTTGTTTGAGGCAGCGCACCGGGGCCGCTCGGACCTGTGGCTGGTGAGCGAGGCATATTGGGACAACATTCTCGACCTTGAGGCGTTGGCGCCGCTGGCCGACTTGCCCGAGGACGCCATCTACCAGTTTTGCATCAATCGCTCCTATTGGCCTGAGGTCCGAGAGGGCCTCACGCGTGAGCACGTCAAGCGCCTGCCGCGTCCCAAGAACGTCATGCGCACCCACATGGGCACCCAATGGAACCACGAGCGCTATGAGCTGGTCGCCCCACGTTTTGCCGAGATGATGGGTGTGCTGCACGCGACGGGGATGC
>JAUVPY010000033.1 GCA_030598425.1 Anaerolineae bacterium | reverse complement strand
AGCCCGCCTTCAACGGCGGTTTCTGGGACGACGCGCGGGCCATGGCCCGCCACACCCTGGACAGCTTTGGCCAATACGACGTCCCTGTGGTCATCCCCTCCGGCTCGTGCGCCGATATGATCCAGCATCACTATCCGGAACTTTTCGCGGCCGATCCGGTTTATGCGCCGCGCGCCGAGGCGCTGGCCGGCCGTGTCTACGAGTTCAGCGAGTTCCTGGTCGATGTGCTGGGCCAGACCGAGATAGGCGCCAACTTTTCCGGTAGGCTGACCTACCACGCCTCGTGCCACACCCTGCGCGGTAAAGGGGTGACCCACCAGCCATTGGACCTGTTGGCCCAGGTGCGAGACGCAGAACTGGTCGAGCTGCCGGGAGCCGAGGATTGCTGCGGTTTTGGCGGTCTGTTCGCGGTGAAAATGGGCGACATATCCGGGGCGATGTTGGCGCGCAAGTTGGACAATGTAGAGCACACCGATGCGGACGCCGTGGTCGCCTGCGACCCCAGTTGCCTATTGCATATGGGAGGCGGCCTCCACCGGCGCGGATCGTCTATCCGCGCATTGCACATTGCCCAAATTCTGCGAGGAGATGAGCTGTGACGGCACCTTCTATCCCCTTCCGCCGCCGCGCGGCACAAGCCCTGGCTGACCCTACGCTACAGGCTGCACTTGAGCGGGCGGTTGAGCATTTCAACACCAACCGGGCCAGAGCCATGGGTGGGCTGGCCAACGCCGACGCCTTGCGCGACCACGCCCGCCGGGTGCGCGCCCACACGCTAAGCCGCCTGGATCACTATCTGGCCCAGTTCGCAAACTCAGTCGAGAATACCGGCGGGCACGTCCACTGGGCGCACGACGCAGCCGAGGCCAACCGCATCGTCTGCGACCTGGCAGCGTCGCACAGCGTCAAGCTAGCCGTCAAGGTCAAGACGATGGTCAGCGAGGAAACAGGGCTAAATCACGCTCTGGAAGCGGCCGGGATCCAAGTCGTCGAGACCGACTTGGGCGAATACATCGTCCAGTTAGCGGGTGAGAGACCATCGCACATCGTCGCGCCGGCCGTCCACAAATCCAAGGAAGAGGTAGGCGAATTACTACACGAAAAGATGGGTATCCCCCTTACACACATCCCCGAGGAAATGACCGCATACGTCCGCGCCGAGCTACGGCGCATGTTCCTCGACGCTGACATTGGCATCAGCGGGGTCAACTTCGGGGTGGCCGAGACGGGCACCTTGTGCCTGGTGACCAACGAAGGCAACGGTCGCCTGGGGACCACACTCCCCCGGCTGCACGTGGCATTGATGGGCATCGAGCGGCTGGTGCCGACCCTCGACGATCTGGACGTGATGCTGCAACTGCTGGGCCGTAGCGCCACCGGCCAGAAGCTGACCGTCTACACCAACCTATTGACCGGCCCGCGCCGTTTCTCGACCGACTCCGGAACTGAAGGTGAGCCGGACGGTCCCGATGAACTGCACGTCGTGTTGGTAGACAACGGACGGTCGCGCACCCTGGGAAGCGATCTGGCGGAGGTTCTGTATTGCATCCGCTGTGGCGCCTGTCTGCCTGCCTGCCCGGTCTATCAGCAAATCGGTGGACACGCCTACGGCGGCGTCTACACGGGGCCGGTAGGGTCGGTTCTGACTCCCGCTATGTATGAGGGTCATGCTTGGGACGATCTGCCCCACGCCAGCAGTCTGTGTGGCGCCTGCCGTGAGGTGTGCCCCATGGGCATAGACCTACCCAGGATGCTGCTGTCTTTGCGCGACACGGGGGTTCGCGCCGGTGGTTCGCCTCGCTGGCTACGCTGGGGCATCCGCGTCTACCGCGTGGCCGCCACCAGCCCGGGCCGTTTTCGGCTGGCATCTCGACTTGCGACGTGGGGGACGCATCTTCTCGCGCGGGGCGGCTGGATCAGATGGCTGCCCCCTCCCCTGTCGGCCTGGACCAATCACCGCGATTTCCCCGCCTTTGCAGACAAACCATTCAGCCGGCAATGGCGCGAACGGCAGAAGAAGGTAAAAGCAGAGGGTAAGTAGTCGACGAGAAGACGAGTTAACAGACGATTTCTATGGGGTGCCCCTACAGAACATTTTGAATACACCCAAAAAACGAGCTGAACAATGGAAAAAGAAGCGATGTTGAACCGGATTCGAGCCAGCTTGGAGACAGCGATGTTACCCGCCGCCAGCTACGAGCTGCCGGCCCGCCCACCATCTCTTGAGAGCAGCGTAGGCGTTCGGGTCGATCCTAAGAGTCTGCGCGCGGCCTTCATCACCGAAGCCCAATCGCTGTCGGCCCAGGTCTACTCCCCAGATGACCAGGCCGAGGCAATAGGCATCCTGTTACGCATCGTCCAGGCAAATCAGACCGAAGCTGCTCTCGCCTGGGATGAGGAGCACCTTCCCGTGCCGGGAGTTTGGGAGGCACTGACGACCCGTGGCGTGCAGATCCTCGACGCGACGTTGCCAACGCCGGGTGACGAGGCGGCGCGCGGCGCGCGCCTGGCGGAGCTCGATCGGGCGACGGTGGGCGTTACCGGCGCGCTGGCCGGGCTGGCCGACACCGGGTCATTGGCGCTGCCGAGCGGTCCTGGTCGGGGCCGGCTGGCCTCGCTGCTGCCGCCGGTGCACATCGCTCTTCTACCGGTGGCCAGCCTATGTCCTGACATGGCCACTTTCCTGGCCGCCCACCCTGGCGTAGTGCGCCAGGCCAGCAACCTGATTTTTATTACCGGCCCCAGCCGCACCGCCGACATCGAGCAGGTTCTCACCCTGGGCGTCCACGGCCCACGAGAGTTACACGTGGTGCTGATCCCTCCAGAAGATCACGACTGAGGAACAAAAAAGACGACCGTCGATGAGACGGTCATCTTACTGTCAAAGGGCAACCGTTACGTCTGCGTGCGTAGGTAAGGCTCTGTTAATTACGCCGGAAGTGAGACTACCAGCCTGCCTCGCTGGTCATAAGGAACAGAGGTTTCATCTCGAAACGCCGGAAGCGAGGGCGCAATCGCTCTATATTGTAATATTCCTCTATGTTGACCACCTTCTTGGAACTGGTAACAACCTCAATCGGCATATTATCATAGCGCCCATTCTTTAGAACGACCAGCCGGCCATAAACCCCGTTCATAATCAAATCCAGGGCTAGATTGCCATATGCCATAGGCACAATCGAGTCAATGGCATCCGGGTCGCCGCAGCGCACTATGTATCCCAGTCTCTGATTGATGACATTGATCGTCTTTCCATTGTTGAACTGGGGAGAGAGTCTTTTTAACTCTGCCGAAACCAGGTCGCCGATGCCGCCCAGCTTCCTGTGTCCATAAGCGTCCGCCGTCTGATCCTGGAAGATCATCTCACCGCCTTTGAACATAGCTCCTTCCGATACAAGGACGACCGAATACTGGCTGGGGTTCTTGTGGCGGTCATCGCTCAACAAGTTGGCCAGGTGCTCTATATCGAACTCATACTCAGGAATAACACAGCGAGTGGCCGCGCCGGCCAGGGTCGGCAGCATAGCCGTATAACCGGCATAACGTCCAAATACCTCCAGGACCAGGAATCTTTCGTGAGAACCGGCCGACGTTCGCAGAGCGTTGGTCATCGAGATGGTTCGGCTCACGCACGTACTAAAACCAATGCAGTAATCGGTCCCTGGGACGTCGTTATCCATCGTTTTGGGGATGGCCACAACTTTGACGCCCTCTTGAAATAGGCGGACCCCATAGCTGAGGGTGTCATCACCACCGATGGGGATCAGATAGTCGATGCCCAGAAATTCCAGGTTCTTCAGAACCTCAGGGGTTAGGTCATTCTCGTCGTCAGCGTACGTTTCTCTCAAATGCTCTGGAACGTTCCCTTTGGGGACGTTGCTGGGGCGTGTCCGAGAGGTGTGAATAAACGTGCCGCCCGTCCGACCTGCTTTATTCACGACCTCTTCGGTGAGGATTTGAAAGTTGCTGCTGTTGTCAGCCTTCTCGTCACGTATGATGCTAATGGCGCCCAACCAGCCACGCCGAATCCCGACGACTTGATAGCCCTCTCTGAGTGCACGGATAGTCACCGCTCGAATGGCCGGGTTCAAGCCCGGAACGTCTCCACCGCCGGTTAGAATCCCGATAACGCCTTTTGTTTTCTTGTTTGCCATGGTCAGACCTCCAAATTGTTTTATGATTGCCAGGTAGTGTTGACATGTGGTTTAGCACCAGAGAGACATCATCAAACTCTGCGCTGGCGTCTCAGAGGGCAAGAGCAAAATGTCAACACGGCCTAATCCTCTCACGCGGCCTGAGAGGTGGTTAATCCAAGACATTCAAACAAGCGTTCAGTATATCACATATGGTCCCATCTGACAAAGAAAAGTGCTACACTTGACCTCCCAATCGCCTCCGAAGCAGTGCCAGGAGGACCCCAACTTCTTCGATACGCAACAGTGTAACCAGCGCGCCGTAGACCGCCAGACCCACCAAGGCCGCACCACCCACCACGATCAATTCTTGGAGCAAGGTCTGATCTGGGAAGCGCGCCACCAGCCACCCAGCGGTGACGAACACCATCGCGCCCGTCACCAGCGACGCCGCCAGTGCCTTCAGCGTGGTGCGTACCAGGCCCCGCCCGCGCAGCGAGCCGACACGGTGATGGATCAGCCACAACATCACCAGCGCATGGCCGGTCAGTTGCACCGAGTTCGCCAGCACCAGGTCAGTCATTTGTAGCTCACGAAACAGCGCCGGGACCAGCGCTGCCACCAGGTACAGACCAACACCCAGCACCCCAACCAAGGCTGGCGTCACTGTATTCTTACGGGCATAGAAGGCATACACCAGCGGCAGATCGATCGCGGCGAAGGTTGTACCCAACAGATAAATGCGCAGCGCCCGCCCCACCTGCTCGGTGTCGAAGGAGGTGAAGTCTCCGTGCTCGAAGACCAGCGACACGATTGGCTCGGCAAGGATGAACAAACCAACCACCGCCGGCAGGATGAGCACCAACACCATCTTAAGACCGGTGACCAGCGTGTCCATGAATTCATCGATACTGGTCTCTTCTGAGGATGACGCCTGCCGGCTGAGGGTGGGCAAGATGGCCAGAGCTATGGCGACCGATACCAACCCCAGCGGGAACTGAACCAACGTGGTCGCGTAGCGCATCCAAGCGATGCTCTGGGCGCCGGTGTGGCTGGCGAGATTACGATCAATGACAATACCCACCTGGCTGACCGCCAGGCCCAGCACCACCGGAGTGTAGAGCCAAACGATACGGCGCAGTATGGGATGGCGCCAGTCCAGGCTGAAGCGCAAACGCGCATCGCGCAGTCCCGGGATTTGCAAGGCAACCTGCATCGCTGAACCTATCAGCAGCCCTACGGCCAGACTCTCGATCCCCCAGCCGAACAACCCGGTCAGCACCAATGCCACGACCACAATGCAAGCGTTGAAGACGGCAGCCGTGAAAGAGGGCAAGGCGAAACGCTTAAGGGCGTAAAGCAGACCGGTGGTGATGCCCGCCAAGCTGAGGAATACCACCGCAGGGCTGGTGATGCGCATCAAGCGGGCAGTGACTTCCAGCAACTCGGGCTCAAAGCCACCTGACATCACCCGGGCCACCAGAGGGGCAAACAGCATCAGCAGCAACGCCGCAGCACTCATCACCAACGTCGCCAGGCTAAGCATGATGCTGGCGACGTGCCACAACTCGTCCCGGTCGCGTTCCGCCAATTCCGAGAAGACCGGTACCAACGCACTGCTGACCATCCCGTCAATCAACAGATCAAACAGCATGCGGGGCACCCGCGCAGCCACGTCGAAGGCGGAGACGAGCCCGGTAGCGCCAAACAGGTAAGCGATGACCACTTCGCGAACCAAGCCCAACACCCGGCTGGCAACGTTGCCTAGCGCGATGACGGTCGCTGCGCTGGCAATGCCCGATGCAGCAGACGGGGGTGGATCGACACCCTCTGTCTCAAGTTGCGAAGCCGCTGCCTCTAACTCAACCTGGGTCATAGCTACCCTTCAATCAGATTCACCAAGTCTACCAGGCGGAGCACACCATCGGTCATCGCATCCAAGCGCTCGGCGTGGGCCAGCGGGGCGCGATAGTAGCCACTGTCGCGCCTGCCGTCGCTGTTGCCCATGATGGCCAGCACCGCGAATACCTGCTGGGCAAGCCCGGCCAGCGACGCCATGTGCTCATCCGGCAGGCCGGTCTGCGCCTTCACCCTCTCCACAGCATCATCGGAGCGGTCGGCCAGGTCGCGGACGGAGAGGAAATCGCCGCCCGCCGCCCGGCAGCGCGCCTCCTCGACGATGGCCTTCAAAGCGTCGACGGCCATCTGAGGGCGTGCACTTAACCCGGCCGCCAATTGCTCTGCCAAGACCTCGTCATCCTGGTACGAGGCGATCACATCAGCCACGGTCTCTGCTCCAAAGAACCTGCCAGGCGAAGCGGGGCAACGCCATCATCCGGCGCCAGCGCCGAGGCTGTGTTATGAGTCGATGCAACCACTCCAGCCCCAGGTGCCGCATCCAGCGCGGGGCGCGTGGGTGTACACCAGCGATGTAGTCAAAAGAACCGCCGACACCGATGCACACAGGTACCTCCAGCCGGTCCATATTCCGGGCGATCCAGTGGTCCTGAGCTGGTGCGCCATAGGCGACGAACAAAACTTCTGGTCTTGTGGCACGCACTCGCTCCACGATGGCTGCGTCTTCCTCCCTGCGCGGTGATCCGGCGCAGGTACCGGCGACGGCCATCCCAGGATAGCGCTTACGCATCACCTCAACCGCTTCGTCGGCAACATCCGGCATCGCCCCCAGGAAAAAGAGCCGGTAGCCCCGGTCCGCCGACAGGGCGGCCAGCCGCTCCACCAGGTCCACGCCGGGGATGCGGTCGGGCAGCGGCCGCCCCAAGTGACGGCTGGCCCACCACACTCCCACCCCATCCGGCAACGCCAGTGCGGAAGAGTTGATGATATGCCGAAACTCAACGTCCGACTGGGCGGCCATCACAAATTCTGGGTTCACCGTAACGATCTGGTGTGGACGGCCATCAGCGATGAATTCCTCGATGCTGGCCAACACCTGCTCGAAGGTGACAGCGTCTATGCGGACCCCTAATACGAACAACGAGTCGACGGTTGTGGGTTTAGGACCTGCTTGCAACGGCCTCTAGCACCTGTAATACCTCGCAGGCGGCATTGGCCCACGAGAATTTGCGGACCTGCGCGTAGCCCTTTTCGACCAAAGTAACCCGCAATTCATCATCAGTGATCAGGCGAGACATACCCTCAGCAATGGCGTCAACGTCCAATGGATCGACAAGAAGCGCAGCGTCGCCAGCTACCTCGGGCAGTGAAGAGACGTTTGACGCCAGAACTGGCGTGCCGCAGGCCATCGCCTCCAGTACCGGAAAGCCGAAGCCCTCGTAGAGTGACGGGTAAACCAGAGCTCGCGCCCCGCTGAGCAGTGGAGCCTTGTCGTTATCAGCTACGTAGCCAATGAAGAGGACACAGTCCCGCAACCCCAAGGCTTCCGCACGGGCGAACAAGTCATCGTAAAGCCAGCCCTTCTTCCCGGCCAGGACGAGACGTAGGCCAGCCGTCAAGGGTTGGAGACGCGCAAAGGCCTCCACCAACCGAACCAGGTTCTTGCGCGGCTGGAGGGTGCCAAGATAGAGCAGGTAATCACCGTCGATAGCGTAGCGCGTCTTGGCGGCAGAAATGGCCTCCGGGGCATCCACTCGGGTTAGCGACTCATCGCGACCCGGATAGACGGTAACTATACGCTCCGGGTCGGTTTGGTAATGGCGAATCAAGTCAGCGCGAGTCGCCTCCGAGTCGGCGATGACGCACGCAGTCTGCCGCGCATGACGGCGGGTGGTCCAACCTAAATACCAGCGGTCAAAGGGACGATGTGCTTCTGGGTAATGCAAATAGCCCAGGTCGTGGACAGTGACAACAGATGGGACCGGGCACACCAACGGCATCACGTGCGCCGGCACAAACAATACATCGGGCGGGTGGCAGCGCACCTCCCAGGCCAGGCGCAGATGGGTCCACAGGCGAGGAAAGGGAATGACTCGTACCTCGTAACACGAGTTGACCTGTCCTCCCGGGGGGACGATCCGCGCTAGTTCGTGCTCCAGGTCTACCGAGAGCGGAGCCGGTGAGTATAGTCGAAACTGGTGATCGCATCCGGCCTCAATGAAGGCCCGGATGAGGCGCAGCGAGTAAGCTTCGGTGCCGGTGCGCAGGGCGCGCGCTACCCGACTGGCGTCAACCCCGATGAGCATAGGGACATTGTACCACAGTGAAACGTGAAACGTAAAACGTAAGCCGCACTTGGTGAATTCGATTTTGGGGGTGTGATGGCATCCTTCGACACCTCGGTCTGAGGCCGCACATCAGGATGCTGGCATACCCTCATCTAACGCTGCGCAGGGCGGCGCGGGCCGCAAAGTAGCCGCACATACCATGCACACCGCCGCCGGGTGGGGTGGACGACGAACAGAGGTAGAGGCCCTTGATCGGGGTGGAATAGGGCACCAACCGAAATGTGGGGCGAGTGAAGTGCTGCCACAGATCCTGAACGCCGCCGTTGATGTCACCGCCGACGTAGTTGGGGTTATAATGCTCTACATCCACCGCAGATTTGGTACTTCGGGCCAGGATACGATCACGGAACCCAGGGGCGAAGCGCTCGATCTGGGCTTCGATCCGCTCCGCCATATTAACGGTCGAGCCGTGAGGGACGTGGCAATACGCCCAGGCCGTGTGTTTTCCCTCCGGGGAACGGGTCGGATCGAATAGGCTTTGTTGAGCGAGGAGCACAAATGGCTTTTCGGGATGTTCTCCAGCCCACACAGCGCCCTCAGCGACAGCAATCTCCTCCAATGTGCCGCCCACGTGCACGGTGGCGGCGCGGGTGCACGCCTCCGCCTTCCAAGGAATGGGGCTATCGAGCGCCAGGTCAAGTTTGAACACACCGGGGCCATACCGGAAGCTTTCGAGCTTCCGCCGATAGGTGGTCGGCAGGCGATGGCCGGCCACGTGCAGGAAACCTCGAGGGGTTAGGTCACACAGGACGATGCGAGCCGGGGGCAGCTCATCCACCGACTCGACGAGGGTCCCCGTGACGATTTCGCCGCCGAGCGACTGGAGGAAACATGCCAAAGCATCAGCGATGCGCTGCGAACCACCACGAGGTATCGGCCAACCAACGGCATGGCCCATGATCCCTAACAAGAGTCCAAAGGCGGCAGTCGGCGATCGTTCTAAGGGAAGCATCGAATGGCCGGCCATGCCCGCAAAAAGAGCACGGGCGCGTTCGCCTTCGAACAGACTCTCTGCAAGACCAGTCGCTGAGCGAATCGCGCGTAATCCGAAGCGGGCCAGAACAAAGGGATACCGAGGCGGGATCGAAAGCGGGCCGAGCACGTCCTCCGCCAGTTTGTCCCAGTCAGCCACGAATGGTGCTATAAGCTTCTGATACGCAGTGGCGTCTGGTCCGAGGGTCTCGCCGGTAGTCACGACCGAGCGTTCAAGCACGACCGCTGTGCCGTCATCAAAGGGATGTGCCAGCGGGGCTGGCGGGTGAATCCAGTCCAGGCCGTGCTCGCCCAACGGCAGATCGCGGAAGAAGGTTGAGGAAACTCCGAGAGGGTGCACCGCCGAACAGACGTCGTGAACGAAACCAGGTAACGTCAATTCGGCAGAACGTGTCCCCCCACCGACGGTGTCCTTGGCTTCAAGCACCAAGACTGCGAGGCCCGCGCGGGCCAGGGTAATGGCGGCCGCCAGGCCATTCGGCCCCGAGCCAACAACGATGGCATCGTAAGCATACTTGCTCATCTTCTGTTGTACTCAGTCTGCCAGATCGGGCAGGAGGTCACGCAACTCCCGGGCGGAGACGGCGCCAGCCCTCAACAGGCGCGGCGGGCTGGTACTCAGGTCAACGACGGTCGAAGGGACACCGCCCGGACACTCCCCGCCGTCAATGATGAGCGGCACACGGCCGCCCAGTTGCGCCACCACCTGGCGGGCGGTGGTCGGGCTGGCCTGTCCGGAAAGGTTGGCGCTGGTGGCAGCCAGCGGCGCGCCGATGGCGTCAGCCAGAGCCAACGGGACGGGGTGATCGGGGCAGCGGATGGCCACTGTGTCGCCGCCGGCCGTTACTTCCGGGGGAACCTTCTCGGCGCGAGGCAAGACCAAGGTCAAGCCACCGGGCCAAAACCGCTCCGCCAATTCCCAGGCGATGGCCGGGACCTGGCGAGCCACGCGGGCCACATCCTCGACTCGAGCCACTAAAATGGGGATCGCCTTGGACGTCGGACGATTCTTGACCTTATAGAGGGCAGCCACCGCCTCGGGCCGAAAGGCGTGAGCCCCTACCCCATAAACCGTGTCGGTGGGAAAAGCCACCGACTCTCCAGATCGCAGCCGGCGCCGGGCGTGGTGGATCGCTTGGGGGTCGTCAGCGGGCATAACCCGAGTCTTCACTGGACTCATCCCCGATAGCCCCTTCTCCTAAAACATAGCGTTCAATGGCCCAAGCCGCTCCATCAGCTTCCAATGAAGGCGCTATTACGTCGGCCCCGGCTTTTGCCTCCGGGCTGGCGTTCCCCATGGCCACACCTAGTCCGGCCCAGGCGATCATGCTCACGTCGTTGTCCTGATCGCCGACCGCCATCGTCCCCGATTGTGAAGCTCCCAGATGTGCGGCCAGCCGCGCCAGCGCGTCGCCCTTCGATGCGTCCGGCCCCGTAGCCTCGATCAACCGATCCCACGAGCGCACCACTTGCAGGTGCCCGTCGAATTGGGCCTGCATGTCGCGCACCAACTCTGGAACCGCGTCCTCTTGCTCAAGAAAGAGAAACTTGATCGGTGGCTGGTTGAGCCATCCGGCCAGGTCTTCGACGGCGGTCACCGGGATCCCGGATAGCTCAGCGATGCTGACCGCCACCGGATCCATTTGGTCGACGTAGGCCCGGTCGTCCTGCGTATACACTTGGAAGTTCAACGGACGGGCCTGCGACAAAACGATTAGATCTCGAGCCACATTTAACGGGATCGTGGCGGAGTGGACGGCTCTCCCGTCTCGGTAGTCTTGGATCAGCGCACCCTGGTAGCAAATGATAGGAGCATTCACACCCAAGTCCTTCGCAAAGCGGGCTGTCGGCGCAAAGCCCCGGCCGGTGGCGATGGTCACCACATGCCCCTGGTCTATCGCCCGTTTGAAAGTGTGGCGAACACGCCGGGAGATGATGCGATCCTTGCTCATTATGGTGCCATCCAGGTCCAGCGCTATCAGAGTTATTCCCGTTCCGTATTGTGTCACCAATTGTCCGGTACTCCTCATTGTGCGGCTTCGCCGTGCTACGCTTACTTCTTACCAGCCTTCTGCTTGTCTAACATACTTTACACGAATCACCTACGCTGTCAACCGGCCAACTGCATCGCTTGACCTGGTAACAGGCCATGCTATAATGGGCGTCTGTGCCACGAGGCACAACACTTCACTTTTGCACACACTTCCAGAGAGGACACAACAGCCGATGTGGGTATCAGACAGCTACGAATACATCTACGCGCTTGCCGAGTCAAGCCTGGCCAGGGGTGATTTCGAGACCGCGCAGGCCAACTATCAACGCCTGAGCGAACGCCTCTCCAAGCTCAAGCCGGCCGTGCTGGAGAGACGACCTGAGTTACGCAACTTGCTCGTGGT
>JAUVPY010000207.1 GCA_030598425.1 Anaerolineae bacterium | reverse complement strand
GGGTCAAGGCCCTCCCAACCGAAGTATGGGTAACAGATCAGCCATCCCATCGTGTCCAGAGAGTCCAAAACCGTACAAAACTCGCGAAACTCCTCCTTGGTGGCCATGCGAGCTTCCCAGGTATCCAGGTCTACAATGTCTTTTCCGGGAGCAAGCCCGAAGTAAAGGCTATTCCCACCTATGATCAAATCGTTCTTTGGATCCCTCGCCCTGAGACGAAACGTGCTGGGACAACTGCGAATACACTCCTCGACCAGCCCTTGTGGAAATCGCACCCTCCTCTCTTCGTAATCGACTATACAGTCGTTTTGGTCAAAGAGTTTCAAGGCCTTCTCACTCTCGAATGTCACCCCGGTCTCGCGAAGGACGTCTAAGGTCGCTCGGTGAATGGCGTCAACTTCCTCTTCTCTTAGTATCTCCAGAGGCCTGAAATTGCGTGTGAATCCCCTTACCATTTTAGTCCTCCTTGCATATCAAACGCCAGAATGCCACGCGCTTGCTGGGGGTAGGTATGGCTGGCGAGCTGGTCGAAGGCGTAGGCGCGGCCGCAACCGACGCGGGCCACACCAATCTCTGAAGCGGCAGCGAGCTACTAAATATGCAACTCTAAGTCTGCCAGCGTCTCCTCAGCCTCGACCAATAGGGTCTTCACCTCGCGCGATTGTTCGTCTGATAAGAATTGTTCCACAGGAGCAGCCAGTATATCCTGAACCTTTTCCGCAGCCCGTTCTACCACATCCTTGGAGCCTGCTGCTTCCCAGGCCGGCCCACTCATCCGGTTAGCCAGAGTGGAATAATAGTACTCATCCCGAAAATGGGTAAGGGTGTGCTCTTCTGTGATGAAGGCGCCACCCGCTCCCACCTTGGCGATAACATCGGCGGCCAGGGTTTCCTCGTCAATGTTGATGCCTCGTAAGTGTCGGAACATATGACCATACAAGTCGTCGTCAATAACGAGTTGCTCAAGGCTAACGGTACCTACGCAAGTTAACGAGCCGGCCCCGGCATTGACGTTGGCCCCGGCCATCAGCGGCGGGTAACCACAAGCCCACTTCTCGATAATGGCCATCGGATCGGGTGAACACGTATCTGTCGCCACACCATTAGAAGACGTGGGCAGACCGTAATGGCGTCCCATGTCAATGCAGGCTGCGGCCATCAAACCCACTTCTCCGACACTGATTGAAGACATACCGGATTTCATGTCCATTACCATCGGGTGAGCCGCATATATCACCAGCGCCCCGGGTGTGTGCAACTGGATGATCGTCAGCGCTGCCAGCATCTCGGTGTTCATCTGAACCACGTTTCCGGCTAAAGTGGCAGGACCAGTTACCCCAGCCACCGCTGACGAGTTGAAACAAACCGGTATCCCCACCTCGGCCGAAACCATGGCTGCTTCACATTGACCCCAGCCATAGATCAGGGGACTGTTAACTGAGGAAAGAACCATTAGGCGCGGTTGGCGCCCATCGGTTTGGGTTACCTCCGTCAGCCGCCAGAGCCAGCGCATCCCCTCCCCGCTGAAAGCCGAGAACATCATCGGTTTATCCGTATAATGCAGCATCCTGGCCAGGCAGCGAACCTCCTCCGATTTGACCGCTTCCTCCTGGTCGTTCAGGGAGCCTGCGATGTGGATATTGGGAAGAGCGTGAATCACGCGAGTCCAGTTAATCACATCTTGTTCTGTAACCGGTCGCCGCTGGGTGGCGCGGATGTCTATCATCCAATTCAGTCCCGTGCTAGTTCGAGCGTAGTGCCCGCCGTCCATCGCCAGGTGGCAGTCTTTACCGGAGTCACTTTGGCTGTACAGGGTCACTTGGCGTGGGGCTGTCTCCAGCGCATTTTCCACTAGGCGGCGGGGGATTTGTACCAGTTCCGTCGCTTCATCAACGGAGGCTCCGTGAGCGCGCAGGAGTTCCCGTGCCGGTGGGTAGTGAATGATGATGCCCGTCTCTTCCAGTACCCTTAGAGAAAGCTCGTGAATACGCTCAATCTCTGCTGGTTGGAGTGCGCTAAGACGCAGTGCTTGTTCAGTGCCGTGGGTATCGTTATTCATCGGGTTCTCCTTCTTGTAGGGCAAGTGGCTACCAAAAAAACCGTACTATGCCCTGATATGTTTGGCAGCGTAGGGTAACCTTTTAGATCTTCGTGTACGTCGAACGTATGGGATCGACAAGAATCTGGGCCGAACGCGAGGTCCGCCTCACAAAGCTCCGGTGCGAAGGCAGATTCGGCTCGAAAACCGCGGTCGGTAGTCATTGTGTGGAGTACGTCATAACGGTCAATGCGGTATTGAAGTTGCAGCCAGGCTAAGGGCGCACCATCAAACCTCCATCCACACTCAGGTGCGCCCCTGTTACAAAGGATGATCCGTCGGAGGCAAAGAAGACGGCCACGTCGGCTACCTCCTCCGGTTCGCCAATACGTCCAATTGGATGGTAGGCGACGACCTCAGCTCGAGCTGCCTCCGGATCAGATTTTTGGCCCAGGTAATGCTCCAGCTCGGGCGTGCGGATGAAGCCCGGGCAAATGGCGTTGACCCGGATGTTCTCAGGAGAATAGTCGAGCGCCATCTGACGGGTAAGCATCAGCAATCCCCCTTTGGAGGCACAATAGGCGGCGTCAGCTTGAAAACCGACGAAACTGGCTACCGAGGCAATGTTGATAATACTACCCCCACCCGAGCTTCGCATGGCCGGGATGGCAAACTTGGCGCAATGGAAGGCACCGTCCAGATTGATGGACATCAGGTGTCGCCACTCTTCTCCGGTAGTCTCCTCCAGGGTGCGGAGCATGCCGATGCCAGCGTTGTTGCAGAGCACATCCAGACGCCCCCAGCGATCCACTGTTTCCTCAACCAACCCTTGGGCATCGGCCATGGCGGACACGTCGGCTTGTTTGTAGATCACGTCACCGCCTGTGGCTCGGATGGCGGCGGCCGCTTCCTCCCCTTCAGAGGTAGTCCTGCTGCAGATAGCGACGTGCGCCCCCTCACGGGCATAGGCAGCCGCAATTGCCCGCCCGATGCCTTTGCTGGCTCCTGTTACAATGGCAACTTTACCTGTTAATCGCATGGAAATATCTCCTTAAGATTTTCCTCACCCTGTTTCGGCAATGACTTCTGTCACTATCTTCGGAAATTCTCGTGATACTGTTGCACTCCTTAATCGAGGCTAGATCCTCGCGGACCCAATCCCGACCATTGGAGAGAGCAACCCAATACGACGCTATGATGCCCTTTTATGAGCAACTACTGGCATGAAGCATCCTATGTGTTTGATGGTCAGCCATGCAGTTGCCTCCAGACCTGCGTGGATATCTCCCTAACTTGCTCTTGCAGCCCAATCAGGTCGATACGAACGTGCCTCATCGTACATAGCCAGAGCGTTTTCCACCGGCACATCGTCCATCAGTAAGTGCATGCTGGTGAGAATGTAACGTCCCCCTTTGCCCAGAATATCTACGAGTCGTCGAACCTCACGGCGCACGTCATCGGAGGTGCCATAAGGCAAGAGGTCTTGGGTATCCATCGCGCCGTAAAAGGTCAGGTGCGCGCCGAACTCGCGCTTCAGTTCCGCCGGATCCATGCCGACAGCTGTGGTCTGCACTGTCTCAAGTACGTCAAGCCCGACGTCAATCAGATCACCTAGAACTGGGCGAACAGCGCCACACGCATGCATCCACGTTTTCATACCGTGTTCGTGAGCGGTGGCAAACAGGCGTTCCCACAGAGGCAGAAAGTACTCTCGCCACGACTGAGGACTGAGCAACATGCCCTTTTGACCGGCAAAATCGTCGCCAAAGCCGAGGAAGTCAATGTATCCTTGACCAGCCTGGGCAATACGCCGATAGTATTCTTCGAGAAACTCGCCAGTATGCGTAACCATGGCGTGCACCAGGTCAGGACGAGCCGCCAGATTCATCAGTCCCGCCTGCATGCCACACAAGTCCATGATGCGGCAAAAAACGGGACTCCAGCCAACGGCGACTCTGGCGAAGTCGCTATACTGTTCCGCCCATTGAGGCAATGGCAGATAAACGTCTAAGTCATCTAATCGCCCACCCCAGCACTCGTAGTCAAACCAGTCGGGGTCTGGCCATGCGTGGGCCTCGATGTCGCCCACTGTTTCGGCCGATCTCAATGGGCGGTCAAACCCCTCAGAAAAGGATTCCATACCTTCCCAAGTACCCCAGATGCCGCAAACGACCTCTTTGTTCGGAAATTCTACACGGACATCGAAAGGTGCCTTCGCAAGTGGCGGGCCAACATAGGCCGGGTAGCCAAAGCGTGTATGTGCACCCAAGGCACACAACACACCTTCGTGGTCAGTCTCGCCCAGGCCAAAGTGCCGGCACAATCCTGCCTCCAGCTTCGGAAAGATCAAGCTCCTGAACACGTCAACTGGGATAGGCAAGACTTCCTCACCACCGACAGATGCAAGCACACGATCTCGGGCTTTCATCCCATCACCCCCAAACATTGGAACCAAGAAAATTCTTAACCTAAATTTCGCACATTTAGAATTGAATAGCAAACAGAGCTGAGTTTAACAAGCCCTGGATATGGTGGTATTCTGGGGAACAATCAAAACTCTCTAAGGATGGGAAGATTGCAGCAAGCGTTAAAGGATGGAGCGAACTCACCCCACAAGGATGCTTTTTCTGTCTGTCTATCGAATTCTTAAAGCGCAAGATTTAGGCTTAATAGTATGTTTACTTGATTAGACCTCCATCTATAGCGAACACCGCCCCAGTAATAAAGGAAGCCTCATCAGATGCCAGGAAGACGGCAAGGTTAGCCACCTCCTCTGCTTTGCCAACTCTTCGGAGCATGGTGCTTTGGATGATCCGTTCCCGTATATCTGGCTGATTCATGAAGTCTTCCACCATCGGGGTATCAATGAAACCTGGGCAAATAACGTTGGCGCGCAAGCCCTGCACGCCATAGTGGGTCGCGATAGAGCGTGTGTAGGCCAACAGACCGCCCTTGGCTGCGGCATAAGCGTGGGCCGTGGGATCGCCTGCATACGATGCCACCGAGCCCACGTTGAGGATGACCCCGTTTCCACTCTTGATAAGTAAAGGAATGGCATAGTGACAGCACAAGTAGGTACCCTTCAAGTTCACGGCTATGTTCCGATCAAATACTGACTCCGGCAGGTCCGCCGTCGGCGCATCCTCGTTGGACAGATAGATGCCGGCGTTGTTGTAAAGCACATGCAGGGCTCCAAACTCGCGCCGTGCTGTCTCCACGATCGCCGCCACCTCTTCTGCCACGGTGATATCAGCAGCAACGGGTACGGCTACCCCCCCTTGGCGCCTGATATCGGCCGCCGCTATTTCGACGCCGTCAGCCTCCCGGTCAGCCATCACCACACGTGCCCCTTCATGGGCGAAACGTTGTGCTACAGCCTCACCCTGCCCTCGTGCGGCGCCGGTGACAACCGCTACTCTATCTGCCAGTCTCATTTGGATCCCCCCTATGCCTGGCCTGAAAGGGTTTTGTGCCAAGTCTAGATATTGGCATACGCTTACCTCTGACGCCCTACATCAATCCTTTATCCTTGTAATACGCCTTGGCCTCATCCACTATCCTTTGTATGTCCTCCTCCTGACTTGGAGTCAGCGGTGTTGGCTGGTGCGTGGCCAGTATCTCTTCCACTCGCTCCTTCGCATAATCGAGGCAACTCTTCTTTCCGG
>JAUVPY010000185.1 GCA_030598425.1 Anaerolineae bacterium | reverse complement strand
TTGGTCGTGTATATCCAGTAACCGTAAAGCAGAACCGGGACCGAAAACAGGCCAACGCCACTGGCCGCGGTCAACCCGGCCGACGGCCACTTTCGATCGAGCCACGTTCTCAGCACCAGATATAAGGCGAGGGTGACGTACAGCGGGATCAACCCCAATGGTTGCACAAGGACCAACGCCAACGCTGCCAGCCCTGGAACCAGCCAGCGGCGAACCCCTGACGCCGGCCATACCACCCCCATCAGGACGACCAGCATCAAGGCCATCGCCAGCGGGAAATGGGGGTTGCTCAACAGACTAAAGAAGGCAAAAGCCTCTGGCACCCACAGGTCGATGGGAAAGGCGCCCAGCGCCACCCCCAGCCATCCCAGCCCAGCCGAAATGCCTACCAGCCAAAACCCCAACCGTCGCTCACGAGGGTCACGTGTGAGACGGACTAGAAACGCATAGGCAGCCACCAGCAGCGCCAAGCCAGCCAACACGCGTGCCGCGTGGTAGATGAGGACCAATGGCAGCCCTGTCAATCGGGCCGCGTGTCCCAGCCCGAGATAGAACAGGAAAATGATGTACGCCCCGTCGTGAGGCTCCGGCGTGTAGGTCAGGTGAAACTGCCACCCCCCTGCCCACCCCTGTCGCATCTTGGCCAGATACGAGTTACCGTCGAAGGGGTTGACCAAGATGCCGCCAAACTGGTAGCCAGACGGTGTGGCAACCCAAGCGATCAAGTAGGGCAGGCAACTGAGGGCCAAGATCACTCCAGCCCAGGTCAGGACCCAACGCCAGTCCTTTCCGGGGCTGTGACCATCAGTACCCATTGCTTCGCCTTTTCCAAATTGCGTACATTCTAGCACAATCTATGCCATACGGAAATCGAATGATCTCGCAGGCCAGCGCCCAGATTTGGGCGAACTAGGTGCAACGCACTTCCAGAGTACGATTTTCGAGTTTAACGGCCCGTTTGTAAGTGCGTTGCACCAAAAACTTGGTCTGTGAGATTTATTCTATCACAATCCGTGGGCGAATGGCGTAAAGATTTCGTAAAATCTGAGGGACTTGACCAACGCAGGAAGGCAATTGGGCAAGGAAATGTGAGGCATGAACTGCGGCGATGAGGAACACTGGAGCTTTTCAAATGGATACTGGTACTAAGTCTCTGGCGTGCCACCTGGCTAAGGCTGGGGTGAGAAGCGATAGCCAACGCCACGCACCGTGATGATAAACCGGGGATGGCTGGGATCGTCCTCGAGCTTCTCTCGCAACCACCGGATGTGCACGTCGAGAGTGCGGGTATCGCCGAGATAGTCAGTTTCCCACACTTCTTTCATGATTGTGCCGCGACTTAACACCTCATCCGCGTGCTCCATCAAGAGATGAAGCAGACTGCATTCCTTGGGGGTAAGATGTTCAACGCGATCACTGCGCTTCATATTGCGTTTGAGGTCATCGACGGTGATGTTCCCAATCCGCAAAAAACGATCGTTCTGATCCCCAATCGCCTTGTTGATTCGCTGTGTGAGTTGGCGCGGGCTGTAGGGAATGAGGAGGAACATCTCGTTCGAGCTGTGGTTATGCACTTCGTCGCGCGAGACGATGAGACGGGGAAACTCAAGCCGAGTTTCATCCAACGCCTGACAGATTTCTTTAACGCCCAGAAATCCGGAACAAGCATTAACGACGACCAGGTCAGGCCAGTCGGCCACAGCCAAAGACGGGGCTTTGCGGGGAGTGTGGGTTACAACGACTTCATCACCCCGCTTCACCAGGTCTGGTTCCACAGAATGGGAATCTTTGGATCGACTTTCAACAAGCAGCACCTTCAGAGGCACGGCGCGTTACCTCCCCCCTGACCCAGCGATTTCTCTTTCCTCATTATACTTTATGGCACGCCTCATGGCAATAGTTCTAAAGGTTCAATTCAGGAATCGCGTGGGTCACTTCACAACATCAATGCACCAATCGAAGGACTATTGACGACCAGGATACGCCCGATCTTCGAGCTCAGCCAAGTACCTCTCGGCCCGTATAGCAGCTTTACATCCGTCACCGGCCGAGGTGACAACCTGGCGAAAGACCGGGTCAGCGATTTCACCAGCGGCAAAGACGCCAGGCACACTAGTACGAGTGCGTCCATCGGTGATCAACTAACTGTGTTCATCCATCTCCAGCTTGTCCGTAAAGAGCTGGCTGTTGGGATAGTGGCCGATATATACAAACACGCCCTCAGTCCTCAAGGTAGAGACTTCGTCCGATTTAACGTTTTTTACTTGGACAGACTCGACCGTGCCATTACCAGTGATCTCAGTGACAATCGTATCCCAAACGAATTCGATTTTCTCGTTGCGCTTGGCCCTTTCTTGCAAGGCAAAGCCGGCACGTAATTGATCACGCCGGTGGATGATACGCACGCGGCTGGCGAACCTGGTGAGAAAGACACCCTCCTCCAGGGCGCTGTCACCTCCACCGACCACGACTACATCTTTACCACGGAAGAAGAAACCGTCGCAAGTGGCGCAATAACTCACACCCCGGCCGGTGAGTTCAACTTCTCCGGGCACCCCCAATTTGCGCGCCGACGCCCCGGTGGCGATGATGACGGCATTTGCCTCATACTCGTTATCGTAACTCTTGACGCGGAAAGGCTGACTCTCAAAATCAACTTCAGTCACTTCAGCGTATTCAGTACGTGCCCCAAAACGTTCCGCCTGCTTTTGGAATTTCTCTACCAACTCTGGACCGGTCAGTCCCTCTGGAAACCCGGGGTAGTTCTCAACCTCATTGGTGATAGACACCTGACCGCCGATCTCATTGCCGGTAAAAAGCAGCGGCTCAAGGTTAGCGCGAGCAGTGTAAAGGGCGGCCGTCAGGCCGGCAGGCCCCGATCCAAGAATAATCACGTTTTCGACAGTCATGACACTCCTTTTAGGTTACCCGGCGATCAATATCTTGGGGTGTTCCAGATGATACAAGGATTCCTTGAGGTGTTGGCCACACCGCAGAAACTAGCATTCGTTCAAGAACATCCTGGAATTATTGAGTGGCAAAAGACGGGAAAGAACGCCAGGCGATTCTAGAACGGGTACCTAGTGGACACGGGCAAACTCTAGTCGGTGCTGAAGCCACCATCGAGGAGCGCGGGTCAGAAGCTGTCCGCTGGCGGCTATAAGGGGTTTACGGCACTCGTCTCCCCAGCAGCCGGTATCGCAATGGAGCATCGGCCGATTGTGGCAGGTCTCGGCCTGACGGCTGGTTCGGAAACACACGCCGCACATGTAAAAGACCTGATGCTTCTCGGTCACAGTATCCCCCCTGGCTAATCTCTCTGATCGTCCTGCTTCGAAACTTCCGACGCTGGCTTTGCAGTACCTAATTATGATACAACAAGCTGGCGTAGAGAGCAAGGAAAGAAAGTGGCGATTTGGCCTCGGACAACCACCACGAGAGATAGACAAAACGACGCGGCTCGGCTACTAGATGTTGTGGTCAATTTTCTTGGACTCAGTTGACCAGCCTGATTTCTGGCAGACAGGACTCGGACGCCCGCGGGTAAGCGTTCTAGTTCATCTTCGGATTTGGCAACCGTATCAGAAGGCGAAAGTCAGTCGTTTTTGCCGGTGGGTGTATATCCATATCCACGCCCGTTGGACGATCCCACAGTTGGACTCCATGCCGAGGGATGCTATAATGAAGCGCATCTTACCCACTTTGTCTTTGTCCAACCTGGAGAATAGGGATGGCCCGACGTCCGTTGATTATCCTAGCTGTGCTGCTTGGCTTCAGCTCAACGCCGGGTTGCGGCGCGAGTGGCGAGCCAACGCCAACGCTCCTCACGGTCGCCGTGTCGAGTCCAACGGCGTTCGTCGCACCGACCGTTGCACCTACCCGGACGCCGCGCCCCCCGACTCCTACTTACACGCGGGTGGTCCCCATCCCGCCAACCTTCACGCCAGGCCCCAGCCCCACCCCGACCCGTTTGCCGGCGCGAACCAAAGGGTTGGTGGTCGGCATCCAGGACAGTCGCACCATCGAAGTCGTGATCGAGGGGCAACCGCTCAGCCGGGTGTTTGTGGTGCGCCTGCTGGGCGTCGAACCACCTTTGTTGAGCGCCCCATGGGCGGGGGTCGCGGTGGAATGGCTGGGAACCGAAGTGGGACGGCAGGTGGTGGTGCTGGAAAGCGATGAGATGGAACGCGATGCCCAGGGAAATCTGTTGCGCTACGTGTGGAAAGAGGGGCTCATGGTCAACGTGACGATGGTCCGGCAGGGCCTGGCAACCGCTTCGGAAGACGCGGCGGATCTAGATTACAGCGCCGACCTGCTGGACGCCCAGTCCAGCGCCAGGAACGACGAGCGTGGTCTTTGGGGACCGCCGCCGACCTCAGCACCTACCCTGACCACAACGCAGGTGCTGACAGCTTCGCTGGTTGCGACGCAGACACCCACGGCTACGCTCAAGCCTACGTCGTCACCGTGATCAGAGGTAGCCTGGGATGACATCCCCCGATCCACGCCCACCCACCGACTACCGCCGACACCGGCGCGAAACCGATCGTAAGCTGGCCATCGCCGTGGTGCTGTTTCTGTTGGTGGTCGGAACGGGCTTGATCGCCATCATCTACAGACCGAGTGCCGGGGTCCTGGCTCTTATCTGTCTGTTAGGTGGGGTCGGGATCATCGCCCTGTTGTGGATTTTGCTCTCACTGATCGAGCGATGGGTCGGTGACTGAGGACCAAAGAGCTTTGATGTCCTTCACATTTAGCTGCAATCGATGTCGTCCGCCCCACTCATTGATCTCTAGCGTGTAGGCAACATCGACGTGTGGGGTGAGGTGGTCATGCCAGCTTCCCATACGAAAGGCGATGGCGTCCCACGTCTGCTTGCCGTCGTGAAGCACCAGTTTCAGGTGATCTCCGTCAGCCCCTACACACCGCTTGCCCTTGACCTCAAGCCCATAAGAGACAAAGACCGGCGCCGGATTGCCCTCGCCAAAAGGACGCAGCCCCTCCAGGGCATCCACGATCTGTAAGCCCGCGTCTGACTCGTCTATGGCACGCCCGACGGCGCGGGCGGAGAGAAGATCCTCGGCATAGCGGCGCTTGAGACCACGCAGGTTCAGCTCGGCGTCAATTTCCAGCTCGGGAACCAATTCGATATCAGCCAGTTCGCGCTCGGCGATGGCCAACAGCCTGGCCTCAAACTCTGGCACATTCTCGTTCTTGAGGGTGAAGCCGGCGGCCGCAGAGTGCCCTCCATACCGCTCCAGCAGATCGGCGCACTCGTCCAAGGCTTGAGTGATGTGAAATTCGGGGATGCTGCGGGCCGAGCCTTTGGTATATGTCTCGCCCCGCTGAGCCACCAGTGTGGGACGATAAAACTCCTCCGTCAGGCGGCTCGACACCAAGCCTACGATGCCGGTGTTAAACTCAGGATGGGCGATGAGATACAGAGGGCGGCTGACTCCATCCTCCAGGAATGCCTGGCGGGCCCCCTCGACGGTCGCCTGGGTCAGGGATTGTCTCTCGCGGTTTTGGCTGTCGAGTTGTTGGGCCAGTTGACCGGCGCGGAAGACGTCGTCGGTGACGAGCAACTCATAGGCGGCTTCGGCATGATCCAGCCGACCGGCGGCGTTGAGCCGGGGGCCGAGCACAAAGCCAATGGTGGTGGAATCCACTCGGCCCGGTTGAACTCCCGCCTGGGCCATAAGCGCTTGCAAACCGGGCCGTTGCGGGGCATTGAGCTGCTCCAGGCCACGGGCCACCAGAGCTCGATTTTCGCCCGCCAAGGGTGCCAGGTCGGCCACGGTGCCCAAGGCCACCAAGTCAAGCAAGCCCTCCATAACCGGGTAGGAGCTATTACCGGGGTGATCCTCCCCTTGTGTCAAAGCCTGGGCCAACTTGTAGGCCAGTCCCACGCCAGCCAGCTTTTTGAACGGATAGTGACAACCCGGCTGCTTGGGGTTGATGGCTGCCAGAGCCGGGGGGATCTCCTCACCCACGAAGTGATGATCGGTGATGATTATGTCCAGGCCCAGCCGGACCCC
>JAUVPY010000462.1 GCA_030598425.1 Anaerolineae bacterium | reverse complement strand
TGGTCACCACGATGCCGATCAGCATCAGCATACCGATCATTGAGGAGATGCTCAACACGCGCCCCGTGAGGAACAGCGCCCAAAGCGCGCCTATGACGGCCAACGGAAGCGAGAACAGAATGGCGAAAGGCTGTATCAGCGAGCGGAAGGTCAGCGCCAGAATGGCATACACCACGCCAATGGCGATGAGTATCGCCATACCAATGTCCCGAAAACCCTCAGTCTGCTGCTGGGACTGAAAGCCCTGCGAGATCTCGACGCCCGTCGGCAGGTTGGGCAGGTTCTCAACTGCCTGCCTGGCCTGAGCGCCCACCCGCATGGTGTCCTCGCCTTCGATCTCAGCACTGAAACTGATGGCCTGCCTGCCGTCGATCCGTGTGATCATTCCATTTGCCCCGGCGGCAGCGCCCAGGTCGCTGCCCACATTGACCAGGCCGTCCACCTCTTCCAACGCAGCCCCGATCGGATCATTGACCGCCGCCAGGTCCTCGTAACGATCGGCCGTCACCACCAAGTCAACGCCGCTGAAACCGCCTCCAAACATCGAGCCGGCGCTGGAGACGGTCACATTGTCCGCGCCCGCAATCCCTTCGGCTACTTCGCGTATCTGGATTACCGAGGCCTCCAGGTCCTCACCTTCCTCAATGGTGAGGCTCACATTGGCCTGGGCGGGGTTGACTGCGCTGCTTCCTAACATTGCGGCCATACCACCCCCTCCGCCGCCGACGACGGTCTGCAGGGTACACACACAGCCCAAATCGGCCAGCGCCTCTTCGATCTCCATGGACACCCGGTCCGTAGTCGCCATATCCGTGCCAGGCGGCATGTTAAGGTTGATCTGGACCGTGGCTTCGCCGACGTCGGGTATGAACGTCATGGGGATGAAGCGCATCAGAGACAGACTAACCACGAACAGGAGGGCGGCCCCAATCATCGTCAAGGCACGGTGACGCAGCGCCCACTTTAAGGTCGGGGTATAGATCCTCTGCAACCAGGTTTCTTTTTCCTCTGGTAGGTGTTCCCTGCGGATAAACATATAGGCCAGCACGGGAACGACCGTGATGGCGACAAAGTAAGAGGCCGCCAGGGCAAAAACGACGGTGAGAGCAAAAGGCAGGAAGAACTGGCCGATGATGCCACCGATCAATCCCAGCGGCAAAAAGACGGCGACGGTGGTGGCCGTCGAGGCCAGGATGGCGGTGTTTACATCCCCCGTGCCCACTATGACCGCCTCCTTCCGGTCCTCACCGCGCTGAATATGCCGGTAAATGTTCTCCAGCACGACGATGCTGTCGTCGATCACACGCCCAATAGCCACAGTCATACCACCGAGGGTCATCATATTCAGTGTTAGTCCCTGCCAGTTTAGCAGGGCAAAGGCGGCAAAGACAGAGAGCGGGATCGATACGGCCACCACCAACGTGGAGCGCACACTAAAGCTCAGGAAGATCAGGATCACGATGATGGCAAAGATCGCGCCTAACGCCCCCTCGCGGACTACGCCACTGATAGACTCTTCGATAAACCCGGCCTGCTCGAACACCGTGTCAAAGCGCACACCGGAGAGCTCCCCTTCCAGCTCCTCTAACGCGTCTTCGACGCGGTGAACCACGGCCACCGTATTGGCGTCGCGCGTCTTGCTGACGCTGATGCCCAAACTGGGATTGCCGTTGGTGCGCAGAATGGTCGTCGCCGGCGGCGTGGCAGGGACTTTGGCCGCTGTGCCCTCGAGCTGCGCCTGCAGCTCGGGGTCCAGCGTCTCCAAATAGTCCGCGGGCAACGCCGCAAGCGCGCCGGGCGACATGGCCAGCAACATTTCGGCTGTCAGCTCGTCTAGCATCTGTGGGGCGAACTGAGCAATGCCTTGGATCACCTGCGGCATGAGGTCGGCGGTCGTTTCCAGGGCTATTCCCTGCGTGGCGCCAGCGGCTTGCCAGGACTCGGGCAAGGCTATCGGCGCCGCCGACTGTGCGGACGCCGCGGCAGCTTCGGCCAATCCCGCTTGAACGTCGGGGGCCAGCCCGGAGACAAACTCGTCGGGCAGAGCCTGGATGGCTGCCGGCGACAAGGCCATGAGCATCTCCGGCGTTAACTCATCCAGCATTTGGGGTGCCATTTGAGCGGCTCCCTGGATGAACTCTGGCGTCAGATCGCCCGTCTTTTCAATTGCCACCCCGCGCAGAGCGGCGGCCTTGACCCACGATTCAGGGAGATCTACCCCTTGGCCGGCCGTCGCCGGTGCGACAGGCGCGGTCTCTTCCAGCCCACCGACCACCTCGACGGCGCTGACCCCTTCCAGGGCTTCCAAGCGCGGCACGATCTGCTCCATCACAATTGGCTGCAATCCGGACAGCGGTACGTCGCCCGAAGCGCTTACCTCGATCACCGGCAGGTCCTGGATGTTCATCTGTAGGACCTCGGCCTCGGCTCCAGGGGGTAACGAAATGGCGGCCACTGCGTCTTCCAGGTCACCGGACAGTTTTTCACCGCTTTGCCCAAAGTCGGCCATCACGATCACGGCCGACACACCAGGCGAAGATATGGATTGCAGGTTCAGAATGTCCCCCGACTCCTGAGCCGCTTCCTCGACAGGCATCGTGACGCGAGTCAGTGTTTCGTCGGTCGAAGCACCCGGCAAGCGGGTGAGGATGGTGGCTACGGGGAACTCGATGTTGGGCAGCAATTCCTGTTGGAGCGCGATCACGCCATACACGCCCAGGCCAAGCACGATCGCTGCAATGATGAGTGTGGCCCAAGGATGACGTAAGGACCATTTGGTAAAGATAGTCATGATTAGACAATTGTCCTTTCTAAAACGTTGTGTCGCAAGAAGAATAGTTTACCAGATTTACCCCCAAAATCCACCATGCCGATACATTGCGTCGAATCCACCAATTACCAATATCCGTTGTTCTAGCAGCCATCCCTATCGTGTACTGCTCGACTCCCTATCACTCATAACGCAGCGCCTCGATTGGTAGTAGGCTCGCTGCACGCCAGGCGGGGCTGCGCAGCGTCCCGCCGCC
>JAUVPY010000302.1 GCA_030598425.1 Anaerolineae bacterium | reverse complement strand
GGGACTCCATCGCGACGGGCGTGGTTGCGCGCAGGTTCCTGGGCGGTGAGCTGAGCCCGCGCCTGTTCCCGGTAGCCGACGTTGTTATAAGCGCAGAAAGGTATTTGTTTACCGTCGGGCAACAGAATCTCTTTGCAGCACTTCATCAAGTTCTTCTGGTTAAACGTCCACGGATCCAGGAAATCCTGAAGCATAATGCCAAACATAAAATCTCCCAGGCCAGCGATATCCAGGCCGCCCTCGGGCAAGCCGCAGGCAGAGCAAGACAAGGCAAACTGCTGTATCAACTTCTCCGAGCCAGGCACCGCCGACGACGACCAGAGCCCTTCAAGCGCCTTTCTGATCTCAGCCCCCACATCAGGGATCACTCGATTAGAAATGTAGTCAAGATAGTCATCCACGTCGAGCAAGCGCGGCAACGGTAAGACGTTTTCACCGTCGACATAGGCATAAGTGACCGAGTTACAGGTGGGGAAGCAGCAAGGCACCGGTACGAAGTCGGACACCTGGAACATGCCATCGGTCTGCTCCTCGATCAGCCTGAGCAGGTCGGGGTTGGTCATACGTTGCAGCGGGTCGTGCTCGCCGAAGCGGCCAGCATGAAAGGCGGGTTGAAAGTTGATGGATTTGACAGCCGGATGCTCAAGGGCAAATTTGATAATCCTGCCCACCTCGTGGTCGTTGACGCCCCGCTCTATAGCCGGAACGAGGATGGTTGGGCACCCAACCTCGGCCAGACGATCCAACGCACGTAGCTTTTCGGGCAGGATGTCGGGCTCAGCCCGGATAATACGATAAGTCTCTGAATCGAAACCGTCAAACTGGAAGTAGATCGCTGGCCGGACCTCAGCCAATTCAGCCAGGAATTCATCGTCGTTGGCGATGCGCTTGCCATTGGTATTGAGCATCACGTAGTCGATGTCCCGCGCCTGGGCAGCCCGCAGCATAGGAATGATCTGAGGATGGATGGAAGGCTCGCCACCTGAGAACTGGACCACTTGAGGGTCACCCTCCGTCGCCACGTAATGATCAAGGATGGCTTCGACTTCCTCCAGGGTGAGATTAAAGCCAGCACCAGCGTCGGCGAAGCAAAGTGGGCAATCCATGTTGCAGGCGCTGTTCACTTCGATAATGCCCACGCACACGTGCTGTTCGTGGTCGGGACAAAGGCCGCAGTCGTGGGGGCAGCCATGCTTGATTTCGGTCGAAAACTGAAGTGGGATGGTGCCTGGCTTGTTAAACCTGGCCGAGTCGGCGTAGGCCTGAGCGTCACCGTATATCAGCGCCTCAAAATCTCCGTGGTCCGGGCAGGATTTGCTCATGTAGACCTTGTTGTCTCGTAGCAGGATCTTGGCGTCAATCACGCGGCGACATACCGGACAAATGCTGCGAGTAAGTTCGTAAAAGACATAGTCGGCGTCCTGCTTCTGATCTTGGGCCACAAAGGTGGGTGATAAACCAGTGTCCACACTTACCTCCTGAGAATTCTGGTCAGTCTCACTAGGTCTATAACTTTCGCTCCAGACGGGTCCGCGACCCGTCTGGAGCATGTGCTTATCAGTACTTCGTCATTCTTACATCGACAGGCTCCGGACGAGCTTCCCCGATAGACTGCCGAGGAAATCATCCATGGCAACGTCGCCAGCCAGTCGCTGCACGGCCGTCGAGTAGGTCGGGTATACGTGAATGGCATCCGCCAGATCACGCATTTTGAAGCCGTGCTTCAGCGCCTGGACAAACTCGGTTATCGCCTCACCGGCACGTTCGGAAACGATGGTAGCTCCCAGCAGCGTGCCGTCTTTCTGATGGACGATTTTGATAAAGCCATCCCGATTGTTCTCAACCACTGCTCGGTCGAGGTGGGCCATATCCCAGCGCGCAACCCTCACCGATGTTCCGTGCTTATCACGGGCCTGTGTCTCGGTGAGGCCCACGTGAGCCACTTCGGGATCGGTGAAGGTCGTCCAAGGCATCCAGTCAGTGAAGCCGCTGCTACTACCTGGAAGCAGAGCATTGCGCACCGCCTTGAAGCCCTGCCAGCCTGCAAAGTGAGTGAACTGATGGCCTCCCACGCAGTCGCCGGCGGCGTAGATGTGCTTCGTGGTGGTTCGCAGCTTGTCGTCCACCTGAATGCCTTTGGGTGAGTACGCGACACCGGCCTTCTCAAGATCCAGTCCAGTCACCTTTGGTGTGCGACCAACGGCCACCAGGAGCATGTCCCCCTGGAACTTTTGCTCCTGTACGCTGATTTCGATCTCATCTCCTGCTGACCGCGCCTCGGTGATCAATCCCTGCACAAACCGGATCCCTTCGCGCTTAAACACGCCCCCCAAAACTTCGGCCACCTCCGGTTCATCTCTGGGCAGCAGACCGATGTCCACCAAGGTCACTTGTGAGCCCAACCGCTGATAGGCCTGCGAGAATTCGGCTCCAATCGGCCCAGCGCCGATGACGATCAGACGCTCCGGTAAACGATCGTTGTCAAAGATGTTGAGATTGGTCAAGAAGGGAACGTCTTGCAAGCCAGGGATATCGGGGATGAAGGGGTGAGCCCCGGTGGAAATGATGAACTTTTTGGCAGACAGGGAGTGTCCACTCACCTGCATGGTATGCGCATCCAAGAAGCGCGCCGCTCCGCTAATGACGTCTATTCCTTGACTCGCCAGTCGCTCAGGCGTTTCGTCTTGATACCTGTCTTCAATCGCCCGCCGGATATACTCGCGCACCTTGGCCATATCGACCTGGGGCGGCGTGGTGAGTACGCCGTAGTGGGCAGCATTGCGGGTCTCGTGCGCTACTTTGGCCACCTTTAGCAAGGCTTTGCTGGGAACGCAGCCAGTCCAGGTGCAATCACCGCCAATGCAATTCTTTTCCACGAGAACGACACGCGCGCCCAGTCGAGTGGCAAAATCAGCCGCCATCAGCCCGGCCGCACCTGCGCCGATGACGGCCAAATCGTAAGTCTCTGTCATGTTCTTAGCCCCTTTTCTCGCGCCGCCAGCTTGGCTCCGTCGTGATGCGCGACGATATGAGCGACGACATTCGGTAGCGTGGCGGGATCATCCACGACGTGACTAGATGGGAGCAATGCCGCCTCGTGCAATCGCCGACGGGTAAAGGGGGTGCTGACGGCGACCACATCCATTCCCGCCGCCAACCCAGCCTTGACGCCGGTAGGCGAATCCTCGACGACCAGACACTCGCTGGGAGGAACTCCCAACTCGCCGGCCACCAAGAGATACATCTCCGGGTCGGGCTTTCCGTGCTCCACGTCGTCACGGCTGGCCACGAAGTCAAAGGTGTCCGTCAGATTTAGGATCTCCAGCACCCGCTGCACCTGGGCACAGTAGGACATCGTAGCCAGACCCACCTTACAGTGAGTGCGTCGCGCCTCTTCCAACAGGGTCATATTGTGCGGCCACTGATTATTGCGCAGCACCTCCGGGTCGGCAAGCATCTCCTCGTAGATGCGTAACCGCACCTGGACAAAAGCCTGCCAGGGAATACTCACGCCGAACTCGGCCATGCGAACCCGGGCTGCTGACTCCAGGTCAAAGCGCTCCACCAGTGCCTGGGCCACTTCCCGGCGCGAGAGGCCCACCACCTCTTTGAAAGCCTCCAGCACTTCCTCTTCAGTGATATCACGCGGACACAACTCGATGGCAGCCCGGGCGTACGAGAGGGCTTTGAGCCGCTCCGTCTGTACCAGGGTGCCATCCAGGTCGAATATCATGGCTCGGATCACAGGATCACCTCCCCCAAGGTGAGGGCGCCGACCAATATGAATAGAACGCCCAGCCCACGCTCAAGGGTGTGTTGCGGAACACGGCTGGCAACCCGCGACCCCAGTTGTCCACCGATGATCACGCCCGGTACGGTAAAGATAACGATGCTCAACACAGTATTTAATACCTCGTCACCGGCTTGGGTGAAACGGATAAGGTGGCCGGCCGAAGCCGATAGGGCGGTGAGCGCCACCACAAAGACGCTGGTCGCCACCGATACCTTGCTGGGCACGCGGCAGCGCTGGAGCAGAAAGTAGCCGTTTAGCTCACCTAGACCGGTGGAGATCATTCCCACAAAAAGCCCGCCGACGCCGGCGATCAACCGCCCTTCCGTCTTGTTGCAGACGGTGTAGCATACCTGCTCCCCATCGGCGGTGACCAGGCAAGTTTCGGCCTTATCGCCGCCGTACTCCTCGTCGATGGCATCGTTCATACGGACGACGTCCTTGTGCTCTGGGGCTCGCAGAAAGCTGAGCGCCACTGCAAATAGCCCGACCCCCAGGATCACTTTGAGAATTTCTGCGTCGACCAATCCGGCCACCCAAGTGCCCACGAGAGCCAATGGGATGGTGACTACCAGCAGGGTCAGGCCCAGACTGAAGTCAATCAGGCGTTTGCGAATATAGGCAAAAAGACCACTGGCAAAACCAAAGACTTCGGTGATCAACCCGGTGCCGATGGCGACCTCCGGAGGAAGCCCCAGGGCCAAAATGAAGAGGGGTGAGAAGAAGGTAGCTCCGCC
>JAUVPY010000403.1 GCA_030598425.1 Anaerolineae bacterium | reverse complement strand
CATGGCACTCCTTACACCGCCAGGTGTCAGCGCCGCCACGCTCGTTGGTCGATTGCGAAGCCCACAGTGGCTGATCCTCTTCTGGCGCATCAAAACCGAGGACAGCCCACCACTTGTCGTACAACTGACCGCCTCCGCTCAAAGCCGGATTCTCAGAGAAGGTTTGGGCGTAAGCCAGGACATCGGCAACATCTTCGTCAGACCAGGCGCTGGAGATGCTGGAGGGCATTGGCCAGCCAGGTTGGCCGAAGCGAACCTTGTGGATGAACTCCCAGGGGTTGCCTGGGGCCAAGTGGCCCAGGAACTCGGGGTCGTCGATCGCGCCAAAGTTGATAGCATTGCCTGCCGGACCGTGACAGGCACCACAGACGTTGCCGTATCGTATGGCACCCCGGGCGGCATCGCCGACCGATGCTTTATCTGCATCGACCAGTTCATCAGCGTCGACGAGCGTTTGGGAGATGAATAGCGCCAGATCGGTCAGATCCTGCTCGGCCATCACGCTGGAGAAGTCGTGATCGGCATTGGTGCTGCCTTGCATCACAGCCAAGATCACACTGGGCGAGTTATCTTTGCTAGCGAAGACGCCAGTGAAACCGGTGAAATGGGAGCCAGAGCCATAGGCGCCGTCCGCTCCTTTATAGTCCCAGCCGTGGCACTCCTTACAGCGCCAGGTATCAGAGCCACTACGTTCATTGGTCGACTGTGTAGCCCACAAAGGATGATCGCCGTCTGGCGGTGCGCCACCGCCTTCGTGCTCATCTTCCTCGTGTTCATGTTCTGCTTCACCCTCAGCCGCAGCCACTGTCCACCACTTGTCGTATAGGAGACCGCCTCGTACAGGGTTGCCTTCCAGTTCGGGTTCTTCTGGGGCACTAGGTTCCTCTGCAACTCCAGGTGCTTCCTCAGGCGCTGGGGGCGCTTCCGTTGACGTTTCAGTTGGTTCGTCCGAGGAACAGCCAGCAATCGCCAAAGCAAACAACGCTAGAATTAGACCGACAAAGAGCATTCTCTTCCATATATATTTTTTCATACGAAACTCCTCCAGGTAAAAGTAATACAGAGCTCAGTCTTATGGCCTAGCTAAAACGTAATAATTCCTCTTGCACCCTCCTTGTCGCCACTCACGTCCGCCTGCTTGATGAGATGACAACAATGATTAGCGCAGCGTTATGTGGATACATCCACTTCCTCAAACAATAGTTCTTCCGTGAAGCGAAAGGATTCCATTTTCACAGCTTCGGTCGGGCAGCGGGCGGCACAGAGCCCACAACGGATACAGCGCGTAGGATCAAAGAGCATCGCGCTAGCTGTTGGCCACTCGGCCGACCTTCGCTCGATGACGGTCGTCACCTTCTCATCGCCCTCCAAGTCCGAAACCGGGGCAAGTTTCAGGCAATCCATGGGGCAAACATCTACGCAGCCATTGCAAAGGATGCAAAGATCGCCGTCAAATATTGGATTGAGCGTGCATATCAGGCAGCGCCCACCTTGTTCTTGAGCCGTTTCCTCGTCAAAACCGACCTCCACTAGTGATACACCGATGCGGCGCTCCACCGGCAGAGCCGGGGGATGGCGGCGAGGCCAGCGCAGATAGTCCCGCAGTGGCCCGAGTTGGGGATAAACGCGTTTGGGGAGAGGGGTAAAGAATCCCCTGCGGACCAGGTGGGGCTGGACGTGCTGTAGGTAGGTATGAATGCTCCGAGCAGCAAGCTGCCCATCGGCCACGGCGTTGATAATGAGGCGTGGGCAAAAGGCGATATCACCACCCGCATACACGCCTTCTGCCGTCGTGGCCAGAGTCTCTTTATTTACCTGTAGTGTTCCACGTCTGGTGATTTCCAGCCCATCATCTGGCTGCACCCACTCCAGGTCTCCTGACTGCCCGATTGCCACAATCACGCTGTCGCATTCCCAGATTGTCTCGGAGCCGGGTTCTAGTTGGGGATTGAAGCGACCGTGCTCGTCAAAAGCTCGGGCCACGTTCAATGTTTCCACACCCGTGGCACGACCATCGCGGCCGACTATCCGAGTTGGAGCGACATGGTTGTTGATGACGACACCCTCTTCCTCCGCTTCCATGATCTCGATCGGATCGGCCAGCATTTCATGCCGGCCTTCAACCACCAGGCACCGCACTTCCTGGGTAGCTCCGAGGCGAACGGCTGTTCGAGCAACATCCAGCGCTACCTCTAAATCGCCGCCCGACTGAGCCGGTTGGCCCAAACGGGCGGCCGTGCGCGCCACGTCCATGGCCACATTGCCGCCGCCTACCACCAGAACCCGCTTTCCCAGGTCGAGATTGTAGCCGCCCAGATTGACGTTGATGAGAAAATCGACGGCTCGTAGTACGTCATCCAACAGCTCCCCTTCAACGTTGAGCATCCGGCTGCGATAGGTGCCGATAGCGATGAAGACGGCATCGTAGTCATGGCGCAGATCGGCCAAAGAGAAATCATCGCCCAGGGACTGGCTGAGTCGTAACTTAGGTCCGAGAGCCAGGATGGCCTGGATCTCCAGGTCAATTAACTCACGGGGCAAACGATATTCAGGGACACCCAGGCGAAGCATCCCTCCGGCAACCGAGGCAGCGTCAAAGATGGTGACCTCGTGACCTAACAGTGCCAAATCATGGGCGCAAGAGAGCCCGGCTGGCCCTGAGCCAACGATGGCAACATGCTTGCCGGTCTTGTCTCCTCGCTGCCAGGCGGCGTTCAGTCCACTGCGACTGGTTGGAAAAACTGTATTTCCCAGGTCAAAAGCGTCTGTCCGGCCAACGTAACCTGGCCAAGCCGGAGGATGTCTGGTTTCACCGGTTTCGCCCAGGTACACACCATAGCGGTCGTTGACGAATCGTTTGAGAGACCTGATGGCGATAGGAGCGTCGATCTTGCCCCGGCGGCAGGCTGCCTCACACGGGGCGCCGCAAACCCAACCACAAGTTGAAGCAAAGGGATTGGTTTCGCGGGCAATCATATAGGCGCGTTCATATTCGCCCCGGCTGATGGCGGTGACATAAGCTGTGCCGTCAGTTCGAACTGGACATGCGAACTGGCAAGCTACGGTGCTCTGATAGTAGGAAAAATCTTGAAAGTAGACAGGATAACCGGACACGGATAACCTCCATCCAAAATGGTAACAGGTGAAGGTCTAGATTCGGTCTAGAAGTAGTGTGGGTTGGGTAGGAGGAGAGCCAGTAACTGTAAACCGGCACCAGGGGGAGTTTTTATCGGGGAGGTTATTCGAAACGGTATCCAAAACCTCGCTCTGTGAGGATATGTCTGGGATCGCCCGGGTCGGCCTCTATCTTCTTGCGTAGAGTCCAAATGTATTGTTTGACGTGTTTCGTCTCCCCAGCGTATTCGGGCCCCCAAACCTCGGCGAGAAGCGAATCGGTTGGGAGAGTATGGTTGGCATTGCGAGCAAGCGTTTCTAGCAGTTGGTACTCGGTCGGTGTCAAGTCAACAACCTCACCCGCCACTGTCACTCGCCGTTCGTCAAAATCAATGGTCAGGTCGTCACTGGTCACTTGTTTGCTTATATTAATTGACGCCCGAGAGAGCACGGCACCCACCCTGGCTCCCAGTTCGGCAAAGGAAAAGGGCTT
>JAUVPY010000034.1 GCA_030598425.1 Anaerolineae bacterium | reverse complement strand
TCCTGAATTGAAGGTCGCCGTGCCGGCAAGGGCTAATACGGCGACTGTCTTGGAAGCCCCGCCCAGTCCTAGCGTCGTCCAAGAACCCGCGCCGCTTGAAGAGACACCCGTGTCCCCGCCATTGGCAATGCCTCCTGCCGAGACACCCACTTACTCTGAAGAGACGCTGGCAGCGTTGAAGGACAAAGAGGAAGAGATTGTGGGGTCGCTGAAGAGTCTCAATCGCGAGCTACGAGCGGAGTCTATTATGGTGACACTGGGAGCGGAACTCGTTGCGTTTTCAGGTCTCTTGGGCCGGGAACAGGCAGCCGAACTGGCTGCACTGGTCGCCACGACCACTGAGGCCGCTGCCCGGTCGGCTGCCTTTCTGGGCGAGCCCGATGGTCGATTCGAGCAAAGTCTGCACGAGGGGGCCGAGTATCGGCTGTACTCATTGACTGTGTCTGAGGGACTGGTGCTTTCGCTGGCACTCAGCTCCGACATCCCCCTCGGCACGCTTCGTTATCGCGCCCGGCAAACGGCCGAGGAGATGCTGGAGCTATTGAGTTGACTAGGTAGAACACTGCGCGGAGTCTCAGAGGGCCGGGACAAAATGTCAACACGGCCTAATTGGTCGAATGATCCAACAAAAAAAGCACCCCGGCCAACGCCGGGGTGTTCGTTTGCGCTACTCACCGCGCAGCCGATAACGGGCCTCCGCGCAATGAGGGCATTCCGTTCCCACGTAATCTCGCCCGCACACACCGCATTGACGGATCTGGTCGTGAGGGGTCGTGTCCACCGGGGCCAGGATCACTATCACCTCCTGGTCTGCATACCGGTCCAACCATTCCGACAGGTTGCGGTCGCCGACCGTAAACTGTCCGTCCCCCTCTAAAGAGAGAGAGCCGCGGAGTGCCACCGCGCCCATATCCATCGCGTTGCTTGCCAACCGCAGTGCACTTTCTTTTGATATCGTCATCAGTGTGCCTCGATTCGTCTACAGAGGTGATGTCTCTTTGTGCGCTTCTATCTTGAGGACGTCATTTTACCACGGGTCATCTATGAGGCAAACTCATCTGGATCAGGCGTCGTCGGTCCCCCGAGCTGCGCATCGGGCCTGAGCTGCGCATCAGGCCAGATGGCATAGACGTCGCTCTTGGCCCAGCCAGATTGTCGGGCTACGCGGCGGGCCGCCTCGGAGCGGCTTATGCCCTCGGCCTGCAAGGTAGACAGTGCTGCCCGAACCCTGCCTTCATCCCAGGGGCCGGGCTCTGATGCGGCCTCTATGACCAGGGTGAATTCACCACGGGGCTTTCGGTCCCGCCATTCGGCCAGAGCGCCAGACAACGTGCCGCGCCAAACCTCCTCGTGTCGCTTGGTCAACTCACGGCAGACGGTGCAACGCCGGTCGGCACCGAGGCTGTCTATGGCATCGGCCAGGGTCGCCCGCAAACGATGCGGGGCTTCAAATAGGACCAGGGTGGCGCGTACATCGGCCAGCTCGTCCAGGGTACGGCGACGGTCGGACGCCTTGCGGGGCAAAAAGCCCAGGTAAAGGAAGCGATCCATCGGCAGCCCGCTAAGCGGCAAGGCGGCCGTCAGCGCCGATGGGCCGGGGATTGAGACCACCGCAAAGCCGTGCTCGAGGGCGGCCTGGACCAGTTCGTAGCCCGGGTCAGAGAAGAGAGGCATACCCGCCTCGGAGACCAGCGCCACGTCCCCGCCATCCAACGCCGTCAATATGCGCTCCACGTTGGCCGGTCTGCTATGTTCGTGATGGCTGACCAGCGGTTTTTCGATGTCGAAGTGAGTCAACAGTCGGCCGGTGACGCGGGTGTCTTCGGCGGCAACCAGGGAGCATTCACGCAGCACCCGCAGTGCGCGCAGAGTGATATCTTCCAGATTGCCAATTGGGGTGGCGACCAGATATAGAGTGCCCATCGGCCCAAGTCATAACTAGCGATTTATCGTCCACTGTTGATTATAGACCACCTTACGTTCGGAAGCAATCTCTACTCATTCCCAAGAGGTCATTCGTGCGCTCTAGCGAGACGCCCATTGACACCATGTGAACAACGTGGTAAAATAGATGTGACCACATACGTGGTCACAAAGCTCGAGGAGGTTTGGTGATGCGACAAGTGGGACTCCGGGAACTGCGGGACCGGGCCAGCAAGATCCTGCGTGAGGTGCGTGAGCAAAAAAGCGAATACGTCATCACACACCGTGGCCGCCCGGTAGCGCTCCTGATTCCGGTAGATCAGGAGGCTCTAGAGCAACATCTACATAATGAAGCTCAGCACGTGGCCAGTGATGAGACGGTGACCCGCCAACTGTACGGCCTGGTCAAAGCCACGCTATCTGATTCCGATCTGGATGAGCTTTACCACGGATCGTAGCTATGCCCAATGCCCTGGATGCCTTTGATCTGGCGGATACTATTTTCGTAGACGCAAATATCTTTCTGTTCCACGTCTTTGCGGACCCGCGGCGTGGTGACGCGGCCCGCCGCTTCCTGGAGCGAGTGGAGTTGGCCCAGGTCAATGCGGTCACCTCGGTTCTGGTCGAGAACGAGGTGATATTCAAGATTTTGCTTCAGGAAGCGGCGAGCGATTTAGACAATCCCGCCGTTTGGAACGCGCGCCGGGCCTGACGGGACAATCCTACCTTCCGTGAGCAGGTATATCGTCCGGCCCGACGCTACCTCGACTACATTGAGATGTTGACAAGCAGAGGACTGACGCTTGTAGATGTCACGGTAGATCAGACGCGGCAGGCGATTGACTTGGGTTGCCAGCTCGGCCTTCTAATTACCGACGCTACGCACCTGGCCACGTGCCACGCGCATAAGATCGTCCACGTTGCTACGGGTGATGAGGACTTGTGGCACGTTCCAGGCGTGACCGCTTGGGCCCCCTAGCGAGACAATGCTGAAAGCGTGGCCTACGACTCGGCAAAGTTGCTTGCCAGCGCATCGCGTATCGTTTCGATCAATGCGGTGTCCTGTTCCGGCAGCACGGTGCGCGGATCAAGTAGCAGTCGGTCGTCTTCGATGCGGGCCACGGTGGGAGGATAGGCGGCACGCAGCCGGGCAGCTAACGCGTCGGGTGAGGGTACCTCAAGGGCCAGCGCCCGCGTGGGCAGCGTTTGCCCCGGCAGGCTGCCGCCACCGACGGTGGACTCAGCGGCGACTACGCTCAGCGGTGTGCCGGCCTCTTTGAGCGCGCGCTGCCATTTGCGGGCGCGTCGGGCCAGAGCCTCCACGGGGGTGTTGATCATACGCCAGACGGGTATCTCCTCAGTCGCTTTTCCTTCCAGATAGGCCAGCAAGGTGGCTTGCAGGCCGACCAGGGTCGTCTTGTCCACGCGCACGGCTCGCGCCAACGGGTGGCGGCGTAATTTGGCGATGAGGTCAGCCTTACCCACGATGAGCCCCGCCTGCGGCCCACCCAACAGCTTATCGCCGCTAGCGGTGACGACCGATGCGCCGGCGGCGATGCTCTCCTGGATGGTCGGCTCGTGGGCCAAACCGAAAGTCTCTGTGTCCAGCAAGGTGCCGCTGCCCAGATCATCCATCACCGGGATGGCATACTCATCGCCCAGGCCCACCAGTTCGGCCAGCGTCGGCTCGTGGACGAAGCCAGTGAGTTGGAAGTTGCTGTGGTGCACTCGCAGAATAAGAGCCGTCTTCATTGAGTGCAGGGCGTCGGCGTAGTCGCGGACATAGGTTCGATTGGTGGTGCCCACCTCTATCAATTGGGCTCCGCTCTGACGCATCACGTCAGGGATGCGGAAGCCACCCCCGATCTCCACCAACTGGCCTCGACTGATTAGCACCTCCCGCTCCTTGGCCAGTGTGGTCAGAGTTAACAGCAAGGCTGATGCGTTATTATTGACCACCAGGGCATCCTCGGCGCCGGTCAGCCGACACAGCAAGTCAGCAGCGTGCACGTAACGCGAGCCGCGCGCACCAGCCTGCAAATCGTATTCCAAGTTGCTATAACCGGCCGAGATCTGGGCCATTGCCTGGCGCGCGCGTTTGGAGAGAGGGGCCCGCCCCAGATTGGTATGGATGATGACGCCCGTGGCGTTGATCACCGGATACAGGCTGGGGCGTAGTGCGTCGCCGAGACGATGGGCGGTCTCGGCTATGAGGGTTTCGGCTTCAGGGGCGGGTTCGCCGTTCAAGACGGTCTGGCGCGCGCCATCCAAGGCTGCGCGCAGCGCCTCAAGGGTGAGTTCACGCCCGTGTTGTTCCACTAGGCTGGCGATGGCGTCCGCCTCAAGAAGTTTGTCAACACTGGGAAGCTTGCGAAGTTCTGATTGGCTCATAACTCTTATGCCTGATCGCGCGTGAGGAAGAAGGCCTCCAACAGGGCAAACACCCCGGCGATGACAGCGGCAATGGTCCAATTGAGGGCGTCTTCCTTCTTTAGCCAGCCATACAATGCGCCGAGAAGACCTACCCAGGCTCCCTGGCGCAACAGACGACGGGGATCGTGTTTCTGCCAGCCGGGCCGGGCGAAACGATGGTTAAGATAAGCGGAGACTGGTATTGTCAACCCGCAAAGGGTTATGGCTGCCAACCCCAACAGGGTCAGCTCGGTTACAGGATCGGGCCAGACGCGAGTCACGGTCCACCACAGTCCGGCTCCTCCTAGCCCGGCCATCAGCAGACCAATGACAACCCACCAGCGCAGGCGCACGGATTCACTCCTTGTCTGTCCCGTCTCTTACGCACTGCCAAATGCGAAGTGCGGAATATCCACCGCTTACTTCGTAGTGCGTGGTCCGTGTTTCGTATCGACGCGCATTATACCGCAAACCATTCTTTCCCGCCAGACCCCGTTATGGTATAATCGAGCGGTACTTGTGGCTGAGTCTGAGGAATGGTGCGTACGGCGTGTCTATCTTAACAGCCAAGGGATTGAGCAAGCATTTTGGTGCACAAGATATCTTCGAGAATGTAAGCCTGCAAATCGCCCACGGCGAGCGGACAGCGCTGGTTGGACCTAATGGCGTGGGCAAAACTACGCTGCTGCGGATTTTGGCGGGGCTGGAGGTGGCGTCGGATGGGCAGATGCACCGCGCCAAAGGGTTACGCGACGGCTATCTGCCGCAGGAGGTCACCCTGGCTGATGGTGGCGAGACGCTGTGGGAACTGGCGCAGGGAGCTTTCGCTCATTTGGAGCGGCAGGCGGCAGACCTGTACCGACTGGAAGAGGCCATGGCCGCTGCCACTGACCCCGCCGAACAGGACCAACTGCTGACCCGCTATGGCAAGGCGCAGGATGCTTTTGAGTTGGCTGGCGGCTACACCTACGAGAACCGCATACGGCAGGTCCTCAGCGGGCTTGGTTTTGGTAGGGGAGAATACCATCGTCTCCTGGCTCAATTCAGCGGCGGTCAACAGACCCGTGCCCACCTGGCCCGTCTCCTGCTGGACGCGCCCGACCTGCTCCTCCTCGACGAGCCGACCAATCATCTGGACCTGGCTGCCGTTGAGTGGTTGGAGGATTATCTGCAAGGCTGGGAGGGAGCGATCGTCACCACCGCCCACGATCGCTACTTCCTGGACAAGGTTGCTATCAAAGTTTGGGACTTAAATCACGGGCGACTGGAGGTCTATCGGGGCAACTATACGGCTTACGTTGGTCAGCGCGCCGGGCGGCGCGAGCGCCAAGAGCGTGAATATAAGCGGCAGCAGTCAGTCATCGCCAAGGAAGAGGATTTCATTCGCCGCAACATCGCAGGGCAGAGGACCAAGGAGGCCCAGGGGCGGCGCAAACGCTTGGGACGGCTGGAACGAATCGAGAAGACGGCCAACGAAAAGAAAATCAGTCTTAACTTGCACACGGACTTGCGCTCCGGCGATTTGGTGCTGGCCACGCACGATCTGGTCGTGGGATACGAGCCCGGAGCTACCCTGTTTACCTCCCCCGCTGTGGAGATTCGCCGGGGGGACCGTGTGGCGCTGAGCGGACCCAACGGCGCCGGCAAGACCGCCTTCGTCAAGACGATCTTAAAGGAGGTCGAGCCGCTGTCGGGGCGGGTGCGTCTGGGTGCTGCGGTGCAAATCGGCTACCTGGCCCAAGCGCACGCCGGTCTGGATCTAAAGCAGACCGTGATCAACGAGGTGCTGTCGGTCCCCGCCGGGGGACGCCCGGGCAAAGATCTGCTGGTCGGCGAGGCACGTAACTACCTGGGACGCTTTCTCTTCTCTGGGGATGACGTTTTTAAGCCGATCAGCGCGTTGAGCGGTGGCGAGCGGTCGCGGGTGGCGTTGGCCAAATTGGCCTTGCGCGGAGCTAACTTTCTGGTATTGGACGAGCCGACGAACCATCTTGACATCCCGTCGCAAGAGGTTTTTCAGACGGTTTTGGCTGATTTTCCCGGTACCATCCTGCTGGCGTCTCACGATCGATACTTTATTGAGGCGCTGGCTACGCGGGTGTGGTTGTTGGAAGATGAGACTCTGTATGTCAGTAATGCCGAGGCGCCGCTCAGCGCTTACAGCGCTTATTTGTCCGATCGAGAGGCGCGACGATTGGCGAATACTGACGGGCGCTCACACGACTCCGACGGTCGCTCCCGGTCCGAGGCCGCCACCCGCAGCGAGAGTCGGCCCCACGGCCAGAATTCATATAAGCGACAGCGGGCGCTGGCAGATCTTGAAGCGGCGATCGAATCTGCCGAGGCCCGGCTTAAGGAGCTGGGGGCCGCGTTGGAGGAGGCGAGTCACGCTCAGACGGTTGAACAACTGGAGACTCTGGGACGGGATTACCAGGCTACCGAAGAGGATCTGGCACGATTGCTTGAGCAGTGGACAGCAATGGAGGCGGCGTGAACATGGGCAACAAGTACATCATTGGGCTGACCGGCAACATCGCCACCGGCAAAAGCTTGGTGTTGCGCATGCTGAAGGAACTTGGCGCCGACACTCTGGATGCCGACGATTTGGTCCACATCCTGATGCGCCGGGGCAGCCCCCTCTACGACAATATCGTGGCCGAGTTTGGCCGCTACATCCTCGACGAAGATTTTGAGATTGACCGGGGAAAGTTAAGCAATATCGTCTTTTGTGACTCCCAGGCGCTGGTACACCTGGAGGGCATCACCCATCCTACGGTCAAGCGAGAGGTTGAAAGGTGGATCGCAAAGTCCGAGGCGGATGTGGTAACGGTTGAGGCCATCAAGCTCATCGAATCGGGTATGGCCGAGAATTGCGATGCGGTGTGGGTAGTTATTGCCGCAGAGGATGTCCAGCTTGACCGGCTTATGACCAAACGTAAGATGACCGGGCCACAAGCGATGCTGCGCATCGAGGCGCAATCGCCTCAGGAAGAGAAGGTCGCCCGCGCCAACGTGGTCATTGACAACAGCGGCGACGTAGTAATCACCTGGAAAACGGTGCAACGCCATTTCGCCGCAATCCCGAGTGCCGTCGCGCCTTCGCCCGAGCCGTCCCCCCCTGGACCTGCGCCCATCCCTCCCGCTGAGATAGTGCCGCCGGAGGCCTTGCAGGAACTCCAGGTTCAGCGAGCCAATCGGGATGACCTGGCTGCCATGGCGGCACTAATGGCCCAGGCCACCAACGGCGTAGTCGCGCCAGATGAAACAGAAATGATGGAGAGTCTGTTTTCCAAAGGATACTTCGTGGTCCACTTCGGCGAACAACTGCTGGGGATGGTTGGCTTGCGTACAGAAAACCTCATCGCCGGCATTGACGACTTTTTGGTCCGCTCCAGCGATTTGTGGCCTACGGTGGGCGCGACGTTGCTAGAAGGGGTCGAGGCTGAAGCCAATACGCTCTCGTGTGAGGTAGCCTTGCTCTACGCCCGCCCCGAAGCGGGACCGGTCGCTATGACCTTTTTTGAGAGGAACGGATACCAGCAGAGATCATCTGAGGAACTTATCAAGATGTGGCGTGAGGCCGCCGAGGATTACCAGGCTGAGGGAAGTCTGCTGATGGTGAAGCAGCTCCTCGAACGCCGGATTATGACGCCGCTTTAGTACGCCGTCGCGGGGGTTATTCGAAGAGGGGAAAAATGGCAGCGATTCGTAACTTTGCGGAAAGACATCCTCAAATCTTGGCCTGGATTGTGCTGGCGATTGGCATGGTGATTATCTTGGTCCTCTCGGCCAGGGAGGTAGGGTTTACCGCCGGTCAATGGGCGGCGCTCATTGTGACCACCATTCTGCTGGCTGGCGCTTGCGTGTGGATTATCGGGTGGGGAGAGGACGAGGAGGCCGAACCGGAGGCCAGCGTCAGCGAGACCGGGGAGACGGAGATACCTGACTGACGTCTAGCCGCACGATCTCCGAGCCCGGCGGGCAGGTGATGGGGGCCAGCAGCGCCGGATCTAGTGCCTGTGCCTCGAAATAAACGCGGCCGATGGGCTCCAGCGTAACGCGGTCGCCCGGGGGGTGGTCCAGGTGCCAAAACAAGCGCGCCCTCTGAAAATCCTGGACCAGCTTGCCACCGACGATCAGAGGCTCGGCGATGGGGAAACCAAGCCGGGCGAGGGCGCCCTGCTGGTCGAAGTAGCTCAGAAAATCGCCGCTCACCGCGTGACCCATCTGCCGGTAGTAACGAGTGCTCTGCTCCAAGGTGGGTGGCACCCGAGATGGGCTGAGCGGTGGCTGGCGTCGCCCCAATCGTTCGCCCAACATGCTGAGTTTGACCACGGGCCCGCCGGGGTCGTCGGGGTGATCCTCCAGCCGGGCGTATTCAAAGTACTGCATTTGACGTCCCTCTTGCTCAAAAGGCTCCGTGATTGGATACCCCAGCGACTCCACCCCCCCCATCGCGTCAAAGTAGCGTAGGAAGTTGCCGCTGATGGTGTGGCCCGTGGCGGTAAAGCAACGCGAAGGTGATTCTGGATCGTCCCCGAGATACTCGGCCGGGTAAGTCCCACGGCAGCCTGGCAGGGCTAGGACCAGGAAGACCACCAATCCCCCCGCCCAATGCTTAAGCCTCATTAATTTGCGCACCCTTACGATCGGTTGATAATACCCGCTCCCGGTAGGCATTTGCCCCTGGACCTCCGAGAAGCCAGCTACTGAGAGCAACCGCCTGCTTGACAAATTATAGGCAATCGGTAGCTTCCTCGCAATTGTCGTAGGGGGTCTGTCTCAAACTCGATGAGCGCAGCACCTCCAAGTGCGGAGGGGTCCTGGCATACGCGGTTCGCACCTGGGGGTGCTCACTTCTCGACTTTGCACCAGCCGTGCCTCACCTGCAACGAGACTTTCAGGATTCAGTTCCTTTATGATATAATGAGATTGGCTGATCCTGAGAACTAGACTTCATCCAGGAGATTAAGGTGATTCCCCCCAATACGACCCGGGTCGTTGAGTTGAAGATCCCTAGCGAGTTGGGCTATGAACGAGTTGCCCGCGAGGCAGCCGCCACCGTGGCTCGCCGGCTGGGATTTACGCCAGAACGCATCGATGAGCTACAAACGGCGGTGGATGAGGCGTGTACCAATGCCATCCGACATGGCAGCAAGTCCGACGCGCGAATGAAGGTCGTCGTCCTGTTAAGTGCGGACGAGAAAAAATTGGATATTCTGGTAAAAGACCCCGGTGCTGGCGACCTTCCCCCCACCGAGGTGGTGGCCCCCGATATTCAAGCCCAGGTCGAGGGCCGCAGCCCAACCGGAGGACTTGGACTGTGGCTCATCCGCCAAATGGTGGACGAAGCGTATTTCATGGAGGACGACGAGAGTGGGGGGAATCAGTTCCGGATGATTATTTACCGAACCACGGATGAGAGTCGATCTGCCTTCGACAATGAATCCCCGTCGACGGACGATGAGGGAGGCAGCGAATGACCGACGATATCCAGGTGACGGCCCGCTTCGAGAGAGGGGCTACCATCATAGATCTGGCAGGGGATGTGACCACCTTCGCCGAAGAAGCGATCAACCAAGCTTATCACGATGCCTCCTCCGACGGCGCTCACAACATCATCTTCAACTTCCGGGAAGATGACTACATCAACAGCGCGGGGATCGCCATTTTGATCGGTATCGTGACCGAAGCGCGTAAGCGAGACCAGCGGTTATTGAAGACCGGGCTTAGCGAACATTTTCAGAAGATCTTCCGTATGGTGGGTCTGACTCAATACGCGGATCTCTATCCCACCTTGGAAGAGGCGCTGGCCTCGATCGAAGAGACAGCTTAACCCCAAATTATCCAACCACTAAGGTTTCATTACCTCACGTAACACCTCGGTCGCGTAGCTGCCTGGCGGCAGGCGAAAGCTGAGCATCAGGCCACCGTCCCAGCCGATCTGAAGTTCGGTCAACGGGATGCGATACGGCCGGCGCGCGCCTTTCAGCCTGACCCCCGGTAATCGGAACTCGTCTAACGCGAGACCTGATTCCACCAGCAGGTCTTGTTCCTGCTGGCCAGGTCTACCCTCGGCCAGCAATACTTTGGGCCCATAAAGAGGGCCTGATGGGCTGATCTCGAAGCGGTCAGCGCGTGGCTGTTCAATGGCCGGGTCTTTTACCAGGAAAGCCGCCCCACTGGCGTGGATGAAGGCCACGTCCCCTAGTTCCAGTCGATCGAGGGCCTGGATTCGGGCGGCCAGCAAACGATTGAACAGGTAGGACTGGTAGGCCGATACGAACAGCCGACGCAACTTCTTGTCAAGAAGGCGCAATCCTCGCTGGACGTCTCCGCCGTGCCGCACCGCGGCCGCAAGCACGCGCCGTTCTTCTCGCTGAGACGATGGCCACTTAGCCAGAGCAGCCTGGTAATCACCCGCATCGAAGGCCCTTCGGGCTGCCTGCGCCAGAGGGGGATCTCCTGGCTGAGGGCCTCCCAGGTATTCGTGGGCGAGGGCGTTCGCGTCGCCGTGCAACATAGCCCGCCCTAACCGGTGGGTGTTGCGGCGCACGCCGAAGCGCTGCTCGCCGAAGTAGTTGGGTACACCGCGACGGCCCAGTTCATCCAGCACTGCCCCGGCCTTCGCCTCCGCCTCATTAGCCACATCGCGCACCCGGATGGTGAAGCGATTGCCGGCTAGATGCCCCATCTTCAGCTTGTTGCGGTGGCGGTCCACCCACAGAATCACCACCCCCGGTAGGTCGAGGGCTTCCACTCGCGCCGGGTCGACGCCATCGATCGAGATCATTTGGCGTGTCACCGCGCGGGCGTCTTTCTGACCTGCGTAGCCAATCTCCCTGGTTGGCACCCCTAGCTGGCGGGCGATTGAGCTGATCGCCTGATAGGTGCTGAGCCCACGCTTCTCCAGTCCGACGTAGACGTGCTGACCTTCGCCACTAGGCTCATAGAGTGGTATCTCTTCGACCACAAAGTCCTGGGGCTTTGCTTTGATGCGACCGCCGGTGCCGGATTGATCCTCGGTCAAGAAGGGTAAGTCTTCCAAAGTAGACCTCATCATATGGTTCTGGGGTTGGTGGCCGGGGGCTGATTATAGAGTCTATTCAAACAGACACGCGATTTCGTCTCGTGCGAAGGTTGGTAATGGGCGACTTGTGTCTGGCCCGAGTAAGGTGCGCCCTTGGCCCTCCTCGACCGCTCGCCCCAGGCGCCTGGCCTGAATCCCTTCATCGCGCAGAGCTGCCAGGATCGTCGCTGTTTCAGTCGAGGGGCAAGCGATGAGCAGGGCTCCAGAGGCGATTATCCCCAGCGGGTCAAGCCCAAATTGAGCGCACAAGGCCGCCGTCTCTGGCAAAATT
>JAUVPY010000167.1 GCA_030598425.1 Anaerolineae bacterium | reverse complement strand
GCTTCAACAACACTGTCAAGCATGTACAGACGGAGACGGTGATGGATGAGCGGATGGCCCGCTACGCGGTCGAGATGGCCCAAGTCATTGCTGATGATGAAGCGACGATGAGCGAGCGCCCGCCTCTTTCGTCGCTGGTCTGCACCATTGCGCCACTGGCACAGGACGAAGGTGGCACAGAATCAGCGTTGGTCTTCGCCGAGGCCGGTCTGCCGGTGGGCTTCATGTCCATGGCCAACACCGGCTCGACTGCGCCGGCCACCATCGCCGGGACGGTCGTGGCCGCCGACGCCGAAATCGTGGCCGCCATGGTCCTGATCCAGATGGCCTATCCAGGCGCGCCGGTCTATCACTCGCTTATGCCTGGCGTAATGCACCCTCGAACCGGAGCCTATCTGGGAACGACCTGGGAGGCGGAGCTGTTCTATCCGGTGGGTGTCGAACTTGCCCATATGTGGGGCGTGCCCACCCTGGCCGGCCTCTTCGGCACGGACGCTCTGGAACCGGGCTGGCAATCGGCTGGTGATTCTGCTGCCTGTCTGATGTTGTGCGCGCTGTGCGGGGCCGAGACCGGCAGCGGGATGGGACTACTCGAAGGCTGTACGGTGCTGTATCCTGAGGAACTGGTCCTCGACACCGACATCTACCACCGTGTGCGTATCGACGCCGCCGGCCTGGACACCAGCCGCGAGGCGGTGGCATTGGATGTGATCAAGGCGGTGGGGCCACGCGGCCATTTCTTGGGGCAGCGACACACCCGCGATCATATGCGAAGGCGACAGTTCTCTGACCTGACCGCCCAGCCCGGCGCGTCCGAGCGCTATCGCGACCCGATCGACGTGGCCCGGGAAAAGACAGATTGGATCCTGGAGCATCATCACCCGGAGCCGCTGGAGGAAGCGCAGCAGGCTGAATTAACTCGCATCCTCCAAGCGGCGCAGGGCGAATTAGGTTAGCGTGTTGTGTCAACTCTTTCATCCAAGGGGGCAAAGTGATGTACAGCGAGACGCCGCAACTACAACCTATCACCCCGTCTTATCACCTGCGCATTCTGAGCGATGAGCAGTTGGATCAAGTCAAGTCGGCCACGCTAGAGATTTTGGAGGAGACCGGCATCCACTGCCCTTCGCAGAAGGCGTTGAACATCTACGCCGAGCACGGAGCGCAGGTGGATTTTGAAAACCAAATCGTCAAGCTGCCGTCCGACGTGGTATCGGATAGCCTATCCCACGCGCCACGCTACTATACGATGGGCGCTCGCTCACCGGAATACGACCTGAAACTTGATGGGACAGCTTTTTACTGCGCCACCGATGGCTGTGGGACAAAGACGATCGACTTTGAGACCCGCAAGCTGCGCCCTTCGGTGAAAGAGGACGTGGCCAAGATGGCGCGTGTGTCCGACTACCTGTCCTCCATCGGCTTTTACTGGCCCATCGTCAGCGCCCAGGACTACCCAGCCACCGCGCCGCTGCACGAGTTGGACGCCTCGTTTGGCAACACCGTCAAGCACGTGCAGACTGAGACGGTGATGGGCGAGCAGGCGGCCCGCTACGCCGTGGAGATGGCCAGAGTCATCGCCGGGGATGAGGCGACGATGCGCCAGCGCCCGCCGCTCTCATCGCTGATCTGCACCATCGCGCCCCTGGCCCAGGACGAGGGCGGGCTGGAGGCGGCGTTGGTCTTTGCCGAGGCTGGGGTGCCGGTAGGCTTTATGTCTATGGCCAACACCGGCTCGACCGCACCGGCAACCATCCCCGGGACGATCGCCGTCGCTGACGCTGAGATGGTATCGGCTATGGTGCTGATTCAGATGGCCTATCCTGGCGCGCCGACCTATCACTCGATGATGCCGGGTATTATGCACCCGCGGACGGGAGCCTACCTGAGCGCCGCCTCGTACGTCTACGCGGTGGGGGTCGAACTGGCCCATATGTGGGGCGTGCCCACACTGGCCGGCACCTTTGGTGGAGATGCCCCGGAGCCTGGCTGGCAGATGGGTGCGATGGAGGGTGTTGCCACGATGTTGTGCGCGCTGTGTGGGGCGGAGACGGGGAGCGGGATGGGGCTGCTAAAGGGCAGCACTGTGCTCTACCCCGAAGCATTGGTCCTGGATACCGACATCTACCACCACATCCGCAGGGATCTCGCGGGCCTCGACATCGGCCAGGAAGAGCTGGCGCTGGATGTGGTCGAGAGGGTAGGGCCGCGGGGACATTTCCTTCGCGAGCGTCATACCCGCGATCACATGCGCAAACGGGAGTTTTCTGACCTGACCGCCCAGCTCAGTGAACAGAGCGGGTATCGGGACCCCATCGAGGTGGCCCAAGAAAAGACGAACTGGATTCTGGAGAACCATTTTCCCGAGCCGTTGGACGAGGCGAAGCAGGCAGAACTAGAGCGTATCCTCCAAGCCGCAGATCAGGAGCTAGCATAAACGCGTCAACCGTATGTGCGATGTGCGATACGCCGTACCAGTCACGCATCACGAAGTAGACCGAGGAGCCAATCTTGAGAACCCTGCTTCAGGTACTTTCGGAGAACGAGCGAACAGAGGTACACGAACGAACGCTTCGGGTTCTGTCCCGGACCGGCGTGCGGGTGGATACCGCCCGCGGCCGCCAGATCCTTCAGGATGCTGGCGCGGAGGTGGACGAAACCACGCACAGCGTGCACTTTCCGCGCGCTCTGGTCGAGGAGTCGCTTCGACTGGCACCCCGGGAGTTCACCCTTGGAGCGCGCCGGCCGGGCTGGGACCTACCTATCAACGCTGGGAACTGCACCTTGCTAGCAGACGGTGAGGGTATGTACACCCTTGAGCGGGAGACCGGAGAGCGGCGGCTCACTACGTCAAATGATTGGCTGGACGCGACACGGCTGATCGATGCGCTGGATGAGGTTGGCGTCTATTGGAGCATGGTCGAGGCCAGCGATCGCGGGGATACGATGGCCGACTTTGTCGGTTATCTGCGGGACGTTTTCAGCCACTTCTCCAAACACGTGCAGGACCCGATCAGCAGCCCGGAACAAGCCCCCTGGCTGTTGGAGGTGCTGCAAGTGATTTTTGGCGACAGGGAAACGATACGGCGGGTGCACCCGCTGTCGCATCTGCTATGTCCACAATCGCCGTTGGTCATCGAAGGGCCGCATACCGATGCCTACCTGTCGTTGCTGGGCTGGGATATCCCGGTGGCCGTCATGCCTATGCCGCTTATGGGGGCCACGGCACCCGGCAGCCTGATCTCTACCACCGTGGTCGGTAACTGTGAGGTGCTGGCTATGCTGTGTCTGATCCAGGCGGCTGCACCGGGCACGCCGTTCATATATGCGCCCGTGCTGGCAGTAATAGACCCGCGCTCCGGGAGGTACAGCGGTGGTGCGATTGAAGGGGGATTGCTGGGTGCCGCAGTCACCGAGATGGCCCGCTTTTACGGCCTGCCGGTGGAGGCTTCCGGCACGGGCACAGACCATCACGTCCCCAGCATCCAGGCGGGCTACGAACGGGCGCTGAATGAGCTGCTGCCGGTGCTATCCTGGCCGGATATCCTGGTCGGGCCTGGCTTGCTGGGCGGCTCGATGATCCTCAGCCTGGAACAACTGCTGATCGACGTTGAGGTCTTCAAGATGTGTAAACAGGCGCACCGGGGCATCGTCGCTGATGAAGCCAGGTGGCTGGAGGATGTCATAGACCAGGTCGGGCCGGGTGGTAACTTCTTGGCCGAGTATTCCACCGTGGATGGTATCCGTGACGGCGAGTGGTACATCAGCAAATTCGGCGTCCACGATACCTTTGAAGGTTGGGAGGCAGCCGGCAGAGCCACCCTCATCGATGAGGCCCGCGAGAAGGTAGACCAGATTCTGGCAACTCACCAACCGCTGCCGCTGGAAGAGGACGCCAAGCGTGAACTGGACCGAATCCAGAAACGGGCTCAGGAAGGGGCATAATGTGACTGACCACATCCATGACTGTATTGTGGTTGGTGCAAGGCCCGCGGGCTCGGCGGCGGCTTCGCATCGAAACTTATTTTGCCGGGTAGTGTTGACAATTGGATTAGCACCAGAGAGACAACATTAAACTCTTCGCTGGAGTCTCAGAGGATAAGGACAAAATGTCAACACGGCCTAATCAAAAAAACCTTGAGGAGGAACAATGAAAATCTTATCTCTGGGCGGCGCTGGCGCCGTCTGCCAGCACGCCACTCGCGACCTAGCCGAGTACTCCGACTTTGAACAGATCATCATTGGCGACTACAACGTCGCCGCCGCCGAGGAACTAGCCGCCGAGATCGGCGATCCACGTCTGAGTGTTCTCAAAGTGGACGCCAACGATTACGAAAGCCTGGTCAAGACTTTTAAGGACTACGATGTAGTCCTCAACGGCCTGCCCTGGAAATATGATCTGGCCGTTACCCAGGCTTGTGTCGAGGCCGGGGTCAGCGGCCTGGACGTCTCCACCGAGGAAACCCAGTGGGGCTACGACGCTGCCGCCAAAGAGAAGGATATCGTCTTTATCCCTGGTGTCGGCGCTACGCCTGGCATCACCAACGCTATGGCCCGCCGCGCCGCCGATCAGTTGGACGAAGTGGACGAAATCCAGATCTTCTTCGCTGCTTTCCGCTGTCCCGCGCCGGCGCCGGGTCTGCTCATCACCCTTCTCTGGGAGTTTCATCCCAAGACCGAGTCCCGGGTGTACTACAAAGACGGTGAGTTTCACTCGGTCGGCCCCTTCGCAGGGGCCAAGATGATGGACTTCCCGGGTCCCATTGGCGAGCAGGAGGTTTACTACATCCCCCATCCAGAGACCCGCACTATGCCGGAGAGTCTGGGGGCCAAGGCCGTTTCGGTGCACGGTTGCTTCCCACCCCACGCGATAAGGCTGACCAAGGCTATGTTAGAGTCGGGCCTTTACGGCGAAGAACCTATCACCGTCAAAGGCGTCCAGACTACGGCGTTTGAGATGATGTACGAACTCCTGCTTCAATTACCCGAGAGCAAGGAGACCCCACTCTGGGCTTATGGCCTGGTGGTGGAAGTCTTCGGGAAGCGTGACGGACGCGACGTAAAGGTTAGCTTATGGAATCGTCACCCGCCCCAGGAGGAGTGGGGCGGCTCGGCGGCCTATTATAAGAACATCGCCATCCCGCTGAGCGTTGGTGTTCAGATGATCGCTCGGGGCGGCGTAAAAGTGCGAGGTGTCGTTCCGCCGGAGACGGCCATCGATCCTTTGATCTTCTTCTCCGAGCTGCACAGACGCGGCATCGAGATCCACGAACGGGTGGAAGAATATCAAGTCATTACCTGAGGTCTTGTGCATTGCGAGAGGTGCTTATGGACACCAAGAATCCCAACCCGGCCTATGGCGCTCACCTGGAACCGTTCCACGGCATCCCGACCTTCATGCGCCGGCCGGCAAGTCGAGAACTCGAGGGGATTGACGCTGCAATCGTCGGCGTGCCCTTTGACAGCGGGACAAGCTACCGGAGCGGCACCCGGTTTGGGCCACGGAAAATCCGTGAAGCGTCCCTATTGCTCTGGGGATTCAACGCCGTTCTTGGTGTCGCACCGGTAGACGCGCTCGAAATCGTGGACTACGGTGACGTAGAAGTGATCCCGGTTGACATCTCAGCCACGATGGGGGCTATCACGACCGAAGTGGGCGCCATACTGGAGCAGGGTGTCACCGTCGTTTCGCTGGGAGGCGATCACTCGATTACCCTGCCACTGCTGCGCGCCCACGCTGCCAGGTTCGGGCCGTTGGCCGTCATCCACTTCGACTCACATCCCGACACGTGGAAAAGTGAATTTCGTGAGCACCCGTACAGTCACGGGACACCGTTCAGGCGAGCCCTGGAAGAGGAGCTCATCGATACAGACGCTTACGTCCAGGTTGGGATTCGCGGGCCAGTGAGTGCCTCGCACGATCTGGAGGATGCGCGCCAACTGGGAGCCCAAATGCTGACGATTGATAGGGCTTTTGAGATGGGCATACTAGGAGTGGTTGAGGCAATTCGCGACGCCGTTGGAGATCGTCCCGCGTACGTTTCGCTCGATATTGACTCGGTTGACCCTGCGTATGCGCCTGGCACCGGGACTCCGGAGGTGGGCGGTTTTACGAGCTATCAAATGCTACAGCTAGTGCGAGGCTTGCAGGGACTGAATCTGGTGGGCTATGACTTAGTTGAGGTGAGCCCCCCGTATGATCACAGTGACATCACGGCTATTTTGGCCGCCAATCTGACGTTTGAGTTCTTATCCCTATTGGCCCTCACGAAACGGAAGGAGGGGCAGTAAGCGATTTCGTTTTTCCCGACATGAAATACCCAACTTACCAACTATTTGAGGAGTGAACTGAAGCGTATCTAGGGCTGACTGCTAGATTTGTTAAGTCTCTGGTATTGGGGCATAATGGAGTGGAAGGACATAATGGAGAGAAATACGCACCTTCCCATCTTGCAACTGTCCAGCCAACCAGGAAGGAGTGATCTATACAATGAAACGTGACAAAGCTCAAGCCATCTACGAACGAGCGGCAAAAGTCATC
>JAUVPY010000083.1 GCA_030598425.1 Anaerolineae bacterium | reverse complement strand
TGCTTGGAACTGGCGTCACGCGGCCGATCAAGGGCGACTTGAAGCGGTTGCTGGACGAAGCTCGTAGTGTGATCGACCAGCGACGCCAGCCGGTGGACAGACCCTTGGTCGCCCCGGCCGAGGGGGTGGCCCACGTGGACCCACCGGTTGTCGTGGCCCTGGACGTGCCGTCGGGACTCAATAGCGATGATGGCACGCTTGACCCGGCGGCGTTGCCAGCCGACCTGACAGTTACGCTGGCTGCCGTCAAGCGGGGACACGTTCTCTTTCCTGGTGCGGGGGCAGTTGGAAAGCTGGTGGTCGGTGACATCAGCATTCCAACTGATCTGTACGCTGACATCACGCTGGAAATGGCCACCCCGGCTCAGATTGCGGGCCTGTTGCCAGCTCGCCTGGCCGGTGCGCACAAAGGGACCTTTGGAAAGGCGCTGGTCGTCGCCGGGTCGGTTAATTACACTGGCGCGGCTTATCTGGCAGCCGGCTCAGCTACGCGGGTAGGTACCGGCCTGGTCACGCTGGCGCCACCGCAGGCCATCTTTCCCATCGTCGCCGCCCGGCTGGCGGAGGCTACCTACCTGCTGTTGCCCCACGATATGGGCGTGTTGGCTCCGGGCGCGGTCGAAGTATTGTCAGACAAGGTCGGGAATTACGATGCGCTCTTGCTCGGTCCTGGCTTTGGCCAGGAGAAACCGACTGAGGAGTTTCTGAGCCAGTTTTTGGGTGGGCAAAAGGCCGTCCGCAAAGGAAGGGTGGGGTTTGCCCGTGAAAAAGATGTTGAAGCCGAATCGTCTGCGGAGGTCGAGCTTCCTCCACTGGCCGTAGACGCTGACGGGCTCAATCTGTTGGCACAGATCGAGAATTGGTGGGAACAGCTTCCGCCTGAGACTATCCTCACCCCACATCCCGGGGAGATGGCGCGTTTGATGGGCTGCGAGATCACGGATGTTCAGGCCGATCGTTTTGGCTGCGCCAGTGAGATGGCTGCCAAATGGGGGCACGTCGTGGTGCTCAAGGGAGCTCACACCGTGATTACCGCGCCGGATGGACGAATTACGGTCCTCCCCTTCGCCAACCCTGCGATGGCCACGGCCGGAAGTGGTGACGTGTTGGCCGGAGCGGTTGTGGGTATGCGTGCCCAGGGATTGCCACCCTTCGAGGCAGCCCTGGTGGGCGCGTATTTGCATGGCCTGGCCGGTGAACTGGCCCGCGACGCCTTGGGGGATGCTGGTGTGGTAGCCGGCGACCTGATGGGCTTGCTACCGCTGGCCATCTCCCGGTTGAGGGAATTCTAAAAATGTAGCATAATTACAGGATGATATGTAAGTAATATCAAGAAAACTGCGTATCGTCGTCGAGGGTAAATGATTCGGGAACGCCTGCAACTGGGTCTCATACATGTGGCTGTGGCAATGACTCTGGTGCCCATCAACAGCACCCTCAACCGTGTAATGATCAAGGAGCTGGGTATCTCGGCAACGCTTGTAGCGCTCCTGGTGTCATTGCCCTATCTCTTTTCGCCCTCCCAAATAGCCATTGGCTCGTACGCCGATCACCATCCTTGGTGGGGACGGCGGCGTACGCCTTATATCTTGCTCGGCCTGCTGCTGTGTGTAGGCGGCGCGATCCTGTCGCCTTACGCGGCCTTCGTTCTGGCTGCGGATAGGCAAGCGGGGCTGGTGTTGTGTATCCTGGCCTTTGGTGCGTGGGGAATGGGTTATAATCTCGCGGCCGTCTCCTATCTCTCCCTGGCCTCAGAGTTATCGGGCGAGAAAGGGCGTGCACGTACCATCGCGATCATGTGGTTTATGATGATCGTCAGCATCATCCTGACGGCGCTTGCCGTGAGCCGCATCGTGGATCCGTTTTCGCCGGCCGCTTTGATACGCGCCTTCTGGCTGGTGGGGGCGACAGCTTTGCTGCTGGGGATAGTCGGATTGATAAGGCTGGAAGAGTCGTTCGTGCCGGGCGATACGCAGACCCCGAAACGTTATTCGTGGGCAACGCTCCTGCGGATAATCACCAGTAACCGGCAGGCTACTTTGTTTTTTTGTTATCTCATTCTTTTGCTGGCGGCCATCCTTGGGCAAGACATCTTACTGGAGCCGTTCGGAGGCGAGGCGTTTGGAATGCCGGTCACCGCGACGACACGCATCACTGCCGTTTGGGGTGTGTGTTTTCTGGTTGCCTTGCTGGCAGCCAGCACGTTGGAGGGACGTCTTGGCAAACGGAATGTCGCTCGTCTTGGCGCGTGGGGCGCACTGATCGGGTTAGTGTTTATCGCGCTTAGCGGCCTATTAACCAGGCAAGACGTGTTCTACGGAGGCGTCGTCTTGCTTGGGCTTGGCTCAGGGCTCTCGACCGTGGCCAATCTGTCCCTGATGCTGGATATGACGACGGCGGGCAACGTGGGTCTCTTTATCGGCGCCTGGGGAGTATCGAGCGCCCTGGCGCGCTGGATGGGCTCTATTATGGGAGGGGCGGTGCGCGATATCGTCACCCTCCTGGCTAACAATCCTGTGGCAGGGTACGTGATTGTGTTCTTCATCGAGGCCTTGCTCTTGTTCATATCATTATTGTTGCTGCGTCAGGTTGACGTCGAGGCGTTTCGCCAACAAGCTGATCGGCAGACGGTCGTTGAGCGTGCCTCGCTGATGGGTGAAGCGTAGGGAGGATGAGCTAAGAACCGAGCCTCCTGAGCGCGTAGAAGGAGCAGTGTCCTGATGAATTAGGGAGCGTCAGGCTTCTCTCAGGACGTAGCGACCAAACGCCTCGGCCGTCCAGGGAAGGATAGGTTTGAAAAAATGTTCGTAGATGGCCTGGGCATAGACACGAATCTCGGCCTGAGCGTCGGGGGCCATTCGCAGCGAGAGAAAGTGCATCAGGTTGTGGGCATCCACCTTGCACACCCAGATGTAGTAGACCCCGAAGCCGGGCAGGAAAAGGCGTGCTTGCTCCTTGGCCACGCCGGCGTCCAGGGCTTGTTGATACAGCTCGAAGGAGCGGTTGTTGTGTTCTGCCAGCAAGGCTGACAGTCGTTCGGCGTCGCCGGGGTCAATTTCTCCCTCGCTGCCTTGCTTGTTTGACTCGGACTGCTGACGCCAGGTGGATGGTTCGTAGAAATCGTACTTCTTGAAGGGGGTATAGCGGCCAGATTGGGCGTTCACGTGCCAGGTTCGGTGCCGCACCCACTGCCACCATACTAATAAGGGCGCCCGCACCCGGAATTTGAACTCCACTTGCTCGAAGGGACTGGTATGTCGGTGACGTATCAAGTAGAACAGCAGCTTCTTGTCGGCTTCCTCTCCTTTGCTCTCACCCAGAAACGAAACCCGGGCGGCGTTGGCGATCGCCAGGTCATCGCCCATCACATCTTGCAGCTCAATCCATCCCTGGTCAAGCAGCTCGACCCTCTTTCCGATCACCTCGTGTATTGACATGACAACCCTCCTCCGTTGGCTTCTATAGCATTATACCCATCCGATGACCTTGTGCAAAGTACTGTTCAGGAGTCAGAGAATCAGGAATCGGGAAATCAGGGCTCTGGTGCCAGAACGGGAATGCATTTGGTCACCTTGTCCCCGATTCCCTTATTTCCTAATCCCCTGATTCCTGCCCTTACCTTGACATTTGAGCTTTGCCATTCTATGATGGACTTGCGGCTAGACTTGTTGAGCGCCCGCGCTTGGGTTCTGGGGGCGTTGGATGACCATCACTGACGAAGGAGAATTGCCCACGATGACTACCGGCTACGTGTATGACGAGGTTTTCCTCAAGCATGATCTGCCCGGCCATCCGGAAAACAGGACCAGGCTCGAGGAAGTATTGGCCCTGTTGGAGAAGACCGATATGCTGTCACGGTTGACCTATGTCCCGGCGCGACCGGCCACGCTCGAAGAGTTTACGCGCGACAACCAGGCGGGCTATGTAGATCAGGTGAAGAGAATCTCGGAACGAGGTGGAGGTCATCTGGACGCGGATACCTATACCAACGCCGCTTCTTATGAAGCGGGGCTTATGGCCGCGGGCGGGCTGGTAGAGGCCACGTTGGCGGTGATTGATGGCCAGGTAGATAACGCCTTTGCGCTGGTGCGGCCACCTGGTCACCACGCCATGCCAGGTCACGGGATGGGCTTTTGCCTGTTTGGAAACGTAGCTATCGCCGCCCAGGCAGCCCGCATGGACCGAGGCCTCGACCGGGTGCTCATTGTGGATTTCGACGTGCATCATGGCAATGGCACCCAGGCTATGGTCGAGGAAGACTCAGCCGTCTGCTTCATCTCTACGCACCAGTATCCATATTATCCCGGCACTGGGGCTGCTCGTGAGATCGGAAGTGGGCCAGGTGAGGGAACCGTCGTAAATATGCCGCTGTCTTCCGGGGCGGGGGACAAGGTCTTCCAGCAGTTGTACCAGCAGGTGGTTATCCCCATCGCGCGCCGCTTTGAGCCTGACCTGATCCTCGTGTCGGCTGGGTTTGATGCCCATTGGGATGACCCTTTGGCCAGTCTGGGCTTATCGCTGGGAGGATATGCCTGGATCGTCCAGACATTGATTTCGCTGGCCCAAGAGTTGTGCGGCGGCCGTATTGTCTTCACTTTGGAGGGGGGCTATCATCTGCAGGTGCTCAGCCACGGCATCTTGAACACCTTCCGCGCATTGGTGGGCGATGAAGTGGTAGAAGACCCCCTGGGCCCTGCGCGTTGGGCTGAGCCCGATGTCACGGACTACATCGCCTCGTTGCGCCAATTGCACGGCCTCGATAGCGGAGGTTGAAGTACTTGATGGTAGTTGTCTCTTAGCAGTAGAATATAATGATAGGGGCAGGTTCTCCTGCCCCTATCATCTATGTTTGCCTCGAATTCTTCACGGCAATGTCTCAGCGCCGCGAAGCGCTAACTTACATCGTCTCTTCAGGGTTTCTTGCCCTTTTTCCCTTTGTCTTTGGAATGGCCTGGTAGCACGCCGGGGGGACCGCCATGGTCTTCACTTTCGTCTCCATCGGACTTCTTGAGCTGGCCAGGCGGTACAAAATCGGAGCTACCCTCAGACTCATTCTTCTTGAGATGACCGGGCGGTATCAACGTATCAGCCTCTTCGGGTGGAAGCTTCTTGAGCTGACCGGGAGGCAGCATTCGATCGCGTCCCGACATGATACCGCCCAGGTTCCCGCCGCGTCCTGCCAGTCCGGGATGCAGGCCGTAGTCTTTGATGATCTCGCCCCAGCCTTTGCCGGCCTGGAACTCGTCAAGGACCATGTCTGGCGTGACGGTGCCGCCGAGGGTGCGTGCGACGCCGAGGGTGCGTGCGACGAAGTAGGCGTGGGCGATGACGCCGAAACCGAGCCCTTCGTCGTGGAGCGCAGCGATCACCGAGGCGTCCACGTCGAAATACTCGGCGAAATACTCGGCGATGGCCGACGCAACGGGATGGGAAACGGAAGTGGTATGGCTGATGGGGTCGGTGATAGGATCCTCCAACTGAAATCTGTTCCCCCTAACGGGAAGCGCCGTTGGTTGGCTGGGGGCGGCCAAGGCCGCTGAGGTGAGGAAGAGTGTAACCCCAAGCAGTCCCAGAATAACAGGAAGTATTGCTCGTCTCATCTGAGTACTCCTTTCTGCTCTATTATGATGAATGACCAATTCACCAGTCATACCGCGCTGGAGGAGAAAAGGTTACGGGGGGCACCAATGGGAAGATGGTCCTGTTTCTATGTTTATCGTCGGCCGTATCCTTTTCGGCCCTAAAGCGGTATGATATAATGACCGCACCAGTGAGTGTACACTACTAGAGCCGTCTTTAAGAGTGCGTCTGAAAAGTTGAGTGAAGACCTCTGAGGTCTCCGATGGCTGGCCTCGTCTGTCAAGAAACACGCCATCCAAAGGGCCATTCTTTAGACTTCGGAGGTCCAATCAGGGCTTCTCAGACAGTTTCTTAGGCTCATCGTCGACGATCGGAGAGTCATTCGGTGCGGGATGCCAGTGAGAGCCATTTGATCGAAAGGGCAAAAGCCTATGATGAGGAGGCTCTCGGTGAATTATATCGTCGGCACGCTAACACGATCTTTCGCGATGTGTATTACCGAGTGGGAGATCAAGCCGTTGCCGAAGATGTGGTAGGCGACGTATTCGAGCGCGCCTTGGAGGGCTTGCCGTCGTATCAGGACACGGGGCGTCCCTTCGAGGCCTGGCTGTATCGAATTGCCCACGCGCGGGTGGGTGATCATTACCGGCGGCAGGGCAGACGGCACGTCGCGCCCCTGAACGAGGGGCTGGCAGCAGGTGGGGAAACAGACCCGCATCAATTGGCTGCTTTCCAGGACGATGTCCGCCGAGCGTGGGAGGCTGTGAATCACCTGACGGAGGATCAGCAGCAGGTTATCTCCCTGCGTTTCATCGCTGGCTTTTCGACAGCAGAGGTAGCAAGGTTATTGGGAAAGACCGAAGGGGCGGTCAAGGCGCTTCAACACCGGGCGTTGGCGTCGTTGCGTCGCCTCTTGGAGATTGAATCGTGACTGAAGGCGTCGATTTCGATCGCGCATTGAATGCCTGTTTGGATCGGTTGTGCGCGGGTGAAGGGCTGGAAGATTGCCTGGTCCGTTATCCATCCCATGCTGAGCGACTGGCGCCTCTGCTGCGCACAGCCACCATATTGCAGGCACCGGACGGCCCGAGCATATCCCCCGACGGCTTCAGTGTTGGCGAGGCTCGTCTGCTGGCTCGTGCTGCTCAGTTGCGTCATCGGCGAGGGAATCAGCTAGGATCTGCTCGGCGAAGAAGCGTCCCTGGTCTTTTTGCTGGTCCGCGCCGGCTGGTCGCGGCGGCCGTAGCTGGTGTACTTTTGCTCTGTGTAGTTCTGAGCGCTGGCACGGTTTCGGCTGCATCGGCAAGCTTGCCCGGAAATCTGCTTTACCCCGTGAAACGGGCGACGGAGGCTTTCGTGTCATCGGCGGCGCCTACCCCCCAGCTTCAGGCGCGTGCTCATTTGGTCTGGGCGGATCGTCGACTGCGTGAGATAGAAGCCCTCGTGGTGCGCGATGGCGTGACTGATGAGGCGCTCTTGGCCGCCCTGGAGCAGGAGACCGACCGAGCTTTGGGCGCTGCCGAGCAGGCTGGGATTGAGTTGTTGACGGTTGCAGTCATTCACACTGAGTACCAACAGATGGTATTAGGCCGTGTGCTGAAAAAAGCGCCCTCGGCGGCCCGTCCAGGATTGGAGCGGGCGCTCGAAGCCTCGGCGCGAGGACACGCGCGTGCCCGGTCTGCTCTAGAGCATGCAACTGGCCCTGGCCTACCCATCACGCCACCTGGTCACGCCGGCGACAAAAATCCCCCGAATAAAAAACAGGGAACACCTTCCGCTGAGGATATATCAGGTACGCCATCCGTTCCATCTGAGGCTACGGATGAATTCCACCCGCCGGGGCAAGGTCGCGGGCAGGGCCAAGGCCATAACCAAGGCGAGGCTGAAGATCCGAACCGTGGTCAGGGACGTGGCTACGGCCAGGACGAGGTTAAGGAGCCCAATCACGGCCAAGGGCGAGGCCGAGGTAAGCCTGGAGAATTGAACCACAGCCAAGGTCTCGGTAAGGAGTCGGAGAAAGATGGACCAGGCTCACCAGATAAGAGCAAAGGGGGGATAGGTCCGGCTCCGGGCAGGGGCTCTGAACGGGGAGATAGCGACGGGAAGCACGACAAGTCAGACAAACCGGCAAATAGTAAGGACAAAAACAAGTAGGCGGATCGTACACTCCTTTGCCTAAGGACTATTAGGATTCTCAGGATTCGCCTGATCTTCGATTGACGGGGCGTAGCGCATATTGCTGCGCCCACTCTTTTCGTCAGCACGTGGTCAGCCTTGAGTCTGGAATTTTTGACAAGGTTGTGGTAAGATTAGGCTGCCAATAGCGGATATTATCACTCAGTCAATTAAGGAGGGTTTACCAAATGGCTTCACTGCTCAGCAAAGTACAGACTTTGATCTCAGCCAATTTGCACGCCATGGTGGATAATGCACTCAAAGCCAATTCCGTCGCCGTGCTTGACGAGTATATTCGCCAGGCTGAGGACAATTTGGATGACCTGCGAGACGCGCTGGTGACCGTGCGGGGGCAGGTGAAGACACTCAGGCGCAAGTATGAGCTCTATCGGGCCGAATCTGACCAGTTGGACGCCGACATTGATCGCCTGCTAAAGCTGGGTAAGGAGGATCTGGCAATTGCCGCCCAGTCGCAATACAACTCCAAAGGCGAACTGGCCCAGGAATACCAAGAGCAATGGGAAAGGCAGCAGATTGAGGCCGACAAGCTCAACGACGCGCGGCTTAAGCTCGAGGCCAAACTGACCACCATCAAGCAGGAGCGCGAACACCTGTTGGCGTTGTTAGAGCTTGCCAAGAGCAAAGAAATCGCCGCCAAGACCATCCGCTCGCTCGACGATCTGGAAGGTGTTGGTGACGCTGATATTGCTCGGGTGGGTGAGCAGATCCGCGCTCGCCTCGACCGCGCCGATGCCGAAAT
>JAUVPY010000047.1 GCA_030598425.1 Anaerolineae bacterium | reverse complement strand
TCTACCAGATTGCCGGTGGCTACGAGCCCACTGGCTTTGAAGGGTTGGGCCTGGAGCGACTGGGCTATTATTCGGAGTTATTTGGATTGGGCAGTCCCAGTCAGATTGATCTACCGGGTGAGGCTGCCGGACTGGTGCCCACGCCTAAATGGAAACGACTCAACTATGCCGAGATGTGGGTCACGGGCGATACTTACAACATGGGAATCGGGCAAGGCTTCGTTCTGGCTACCCCACTGCAAGTGCTAAACGCCACCGCAGCCGTGGCCAACGGAGGGCTTCTTTATCAACCCTACCTGGCGCAGGAAATCCTCGACGCTGAGGGCAACGTGATCGAGACGAGCCAGCCAGAGGTCATAAGAGACTTGCTCGACACGATTGACCCAGAGCACTTGGCGCAGGTTCAATTAGGGTTGGAAGCCGTTGTAGGCTGGGGCACCGCCAGGGATTTGTACGTGCCAGGCATCCCTGTCGCCGGCAAAACCGGCACCGCTGAGTTCTGTGACAGCTATCCATCTTGCCTGGACCGAGACGGTCGCGTGCGCACCAGTCACGCCTGGTTCACTGCCTATGCCCCAGCTCGCAATCCGGAAATCGCCGTGGTTGTCTTTGTTTACGGAGGGGGCGAAGGCTCCAAAGTTGCCGTGCCCATTGCCGGCGAGATCCTGCGTTACTACTTTGGCCTGGAGCCTGAGGAAGAGGAGGAGGAACCGGACTCAACTTCGGCGGAAACAGCATCTACGGAGCTGAGCTTCGTTCCCAGGCTGCTGGGCACCGACAGTTGGGGTGCTGGAGGAGCATCTGTGACGGGCTTCGTTCTCGGCGAAAATAACGCCCCGATGTCCGGGGTTGCCATCAACATTCTGGCTGAAGACGAACTCGTAGCCCAGGTCGTCAGCGGGCCCACCGGCCAGTTTGATTTTAATGCCATCGACCCTGTGCGCGCGCGACGCTGGCAGCTTGAGTTAAACGAGTACCCCCATACGCCGCCCTTAACCCTCGATGCCGAGATTGGGTATCGGTATATGGTAGAATTCCAAATGAGGACCCAGGAGTAGAGGACAAGACCTTCAGACTGGATAAGATGAGCCAGACGCGCATTGACATTAAAGGAACAAGCTACGGGCTAGTCATTCGCATCGGTCCAGGGGACTGGAATAGCTTGCAGGATGAATTGGTGTCCCGCCTCGAACAGACCCCCTCTTTCTTTAAGGGAGGACGTGTAGCACTGCACATTGGTCCACGTCTTATGACTGAAGCCCAACTCAAGCACGTTGGTGACTTACTCCAGACGCACGAAATGAGCCTGTGGGCCGTCATCAGCGAGTCTGACGCAACCATTGAGCAGGCAATGTCGCTGGGTCTGGAAACCACCTTGGCGTCTCCGCAGGCAACCGGCCCAAGCGACGAGGAGAATGGACATGCCGCGTCGGGCGAAAACGGCGCAATGCTGGTGCGTCGTACCCTTCGCTCGGGCCAGTCGCTTCACCATCCCGGGCACGTGGTGGTCATCGGTGACGTTAATCCCGGTGCCGAGATTATCGCCGGCGGCGACGTGGTAGTTTGGGGCCGGCTGCGCGGTATCGTCCACGCCGGGGCCAGTGGCGATGAGGGTGCCGTCGTCTGCGCCCTGGCATTGGCCCCGATGCAATTGCGCATCAGTCGGCATATTGCCCGCTCACCCGGTAGCGAGTTGGATCAGAAGTTTTCGAGCGGAGTTGGGCCGGAAGTAGCTTCTGTGCAGGATGACCAGATCGTGGTCGAACCATGGGGGACAAAATGAGTGGAATCGTCATTACCATCACATCTGGCAAAGGAGGCGTGGGTAAAACCACAGCCGCTGCAAACGTGAGCGCCGCCTTGGCCATGCAAGGAAAACAAGTGGTCGCCATTGACTCTGACATTGGTCTGCGTAACCTGGACGTGGTGATGGGGCTAGAGAACCGCATCGTCTACGACTTGGTTCACGTGGTAGAAGGAGCTTGCCGTCTGCGCCAGGCCATGATCAAAGACAAACGCCTGGAAGGACTGTTTCTAATCCCTGCCGCGCAGAGCCGTGACAAAACCGCCGTCAGCCCCGAAGACATGGTTACGATCTGTGAGCAACTCCGTCCGGATTTTGACTACATTCTGATTGACTCGCCGGCCGGCATCGAACAGGGTTTCAAGAACGCCGTTGCCCCGGCGGACCAGGTACTCATCATTACTACGCCGGACGTATCGGCGGTGCGCGATGCTGACCGTATCATCGGCCTCGTAGAAGCCAATGAAAAAGGCCCTGCTCGTCTGATCGTCAACCGGCTGCGGCCTGATATGGTACAACGGGGGGATATGCTGGATACATCTGACGTCATTGATGTGCTGGCGATTGACTTGCTGGGCGTCGTCCCCGAGGACGAGAGCATCATCATCTCCACCAACCAAGGCGTGCCGGCCGTGATGGAGAACAACTCGCGAGCTGGTCAGGCCTTTCGCAACATCGCTGGTCGTCTCTTGGGGCAAGACATTCCGTTTATGGAACTAGAGGCCCCAACTTCTTGGCTACAACGCATCAGCCAGCTGATGCAACGGCCATAACAGTTCACACAGGAGTTGCCTATGAGCTGGCTAAACGCCCTCTTCGGTCGACGGGAACCCACAAGCCGCGAGATTGCAAAGAACCGCCTGCAATTGGTGTTAGTTCAGGACCGGGTCAATATGTCGCCCCACCTTCTGCAAACACTGAAGGATGAGTTGATCTCCGTCATCTCGAAATACGTCGAGATAGACGAAGAGAACATGGAGGTGACTTTTACACAGAGTAAGCGACAGAGTCGACTGACAGCCGATATCCCCGTCATTGGCGCGCGGACTGAGAGGTAACACGCAGGATGACGCGACGCCTCTGGCGCAGTTTCGACTGGATATTGCTGGGTGCAGTGATTTTGCTGATCGTCTACGGCATCGCGATGATCAGCAGTGCCACTCGAGGTACTCAGGACCTTGCCGATTACTGGCGACGGCAAGCCCTGTTCGCCGGGTCAGGGCTGATTATCCTGCTGGTGGTCGCTGCCTTCGACTATCGCTTCTACGAGAATCTACATCGCCCCCTGTACATTCTCACGATCGTATTGCTCATCGTCGTCTTCGTCGTCGGGGGAATCACACAAGGCGTCCAACGCTGGATAGGCGCCAGAGCCATACAGCCCTCAGAACTGGCCAAGATCGTTGTTATTATTGGCCTGGCAAAGTTGTTGGCCGACCGCGACGGTGAGATGGGCCAACTGCGCCACGTGCTACTGTCGCTGGGCTACATACTCATTCCAGTGATTTTGATCTATTTACAGCCAGATCTGAGCACAGCCCTGATGCTGGGCCTTATCTGGTTGGCCATGGTGTTGATGGCCGGCGTGCGAGTATTGCACCTTGGAGTGCTAGCTCTGGCTGGCGTAGTTGCCAGCCCCGTCGTATGGCTCACTTTGCAGGACTATATGCGTCAGCGCATTCTACTTTTTATCGATCCCCAAGCCAATCCGGACGCCTACTACAACGTCCAACAGGCGCTTATCAGCATCGGATCCGGCGGCTGGTTAGGCAAGGGCTTCGGCAATGGAACGCAAAGTCAGCTTCACTTCCTGCGTGTTCGTCATACCGACTTCATCTTCTCTGTAATCGGTGAAGAGTTAGGCTTGTTAGGTGCAATCGTTCTATTTGCGTTGTTCACTATCCTTCTGTGGCGGATTCTGCGGGTGGCAGCCATAGCCCAGGATCCTTTTGGCCGTCTAATCTGTGTGGGCGTCGCGATCATTATCTTCTTACAAACGGCGGTCAACATTGGTGTCAACCTGGGTGTGCTGCCAGTGACGGGCCTCCCCCTCCCCTTTGTAAGCTACGGCGGTAGCTCCCTCTGGACCTTCCTCATATCCTTGGGCCTGGTGGAAAGTGTTGCCATGCGCCACAAAAAACTGGATTTCGAATAACCTGAGTTCGGAGTTTGTTCCGACCAGCATCCCGAGTAGGCTGAAAAGCCGTACACCTGCACTGTCCCAAGGGACAGGCGCACGTGTCGAGGGGTGCAGGTTATGGGAAATCACCCTTGGATACGCCTTACGGCTACTTAGTTATGTCAAAATCCCCAGTTGACAAAATAGAACAAATGTGCTATACTTCTATGAGACGAACATTGGTTCTATGGCTCATATCAATTGAGTCTGGCTAAAATTCGTGGGACGTAGTAGCGACTCACCTGCACTGAACCGCAGTGCGGTGCACGTGTCAGTCGCCAGGGACGGCTAAAGCCATCACTACCTACAGATTTTAGCCACGCTCATATCAACTGGAGGCTTACGTATGGCAGACAAAAACTTGAACGGACGGGACAAAGCACTGGAAGTGGCCGTGAGCGATCTCCGCAAGCGGTTTGGGGACGGGGCGATCATGAAGCTGGGAGAGAGCACTCACCTGCAGGTGGAGGTGATCCCCACCGGGGCGTTGTCGCTGGACATCGCGCTGGGGGTGGGCGGCATACCGCGCGGGCGGGTGACGGAGATCTACGGGCCGGAGTCGTCGGGCAAGACCACGTTGTGCCAGCACATCATCGCCGAGGCCCAGAAGCGAGGCGGGATAGCGGCGTTCATAGACGTGGAGAACGCGCTGGACCCGAGCTATGCGGAGCGGTGTGGGGTGGACGTAGACAGTCTGTACATCTCGCAGCCGGACACGGGGGAGCAGGCGTTGGAGATAGCCGAGGCGTTGGTGCGCAGCGGCGCGATCGACGTGGTGGTGGTGGATTCGGTGGCGGCGTTGGTGCCGCGAGCGGAGATCGAAGGGGAGATGGGGGATGCGCACATGGGCTTGCAGGCGCGGTTGATGAGCCAGGCGTTGCGCAAGCTGTCGGGGGCGGTGAAGCAGAGCAACACGACGCTGATCTTCACCAACCAGTTGCGGCAGAAGATAGGCATCATGTTCGGCAACCCGGAGACGACGACGGGAGGGATGGCCTTGCGGTTCTATTCGTCGGTGCGGCTGGATATGCGGCGGGTGCAGGCCATCAAAGACGGGGGCGAGGTGATCGGGAACCGGACGAAGGTGACGGTGAAGAAGAACAAGGTGGCGCCGCCGTTTCGGGTGGTGGAGTTTGACATTATGTACAATGAGGGGATATCGAAGGTAGGGGATGTGTTGGACATGGCGGTGGAAGAGGGGATAGTGGAGAAGCGGGGCTCGTTCTATTCGTATGGTGAGACCCGGCTGGGCCAGGGCCGAGAGAACGTCAAGAGTTTCCTGCACGAGAACCCTGATATGGCCTTAGAGATCGAGAACCAGGTTCGCGAAGCGGCCGCCGTCACCCTGCCAGAACCGGAAACTGAACAGTCGAAGGACGACGGCGCCCAGCCCTCCGGCGAAGAGACCGTACTTGAATTGGATCTTCTGAAAGAAGTAGCTTGACCAGACTGCAATGCAGGCCGGAAGATTGGAAGAGGGACGGTCTGGCTCCCCACATTCTTCTAGCCTTCTGGTTTAGGCGTCAAAGCTTCCCCCGTACAGGTAATATCTAACGAAGCTTCGCCTCATGACTGGAAGCCGACCACATCCCCACAGACGGAAAGGAACACGGACAACAGAAAAAGGAAGATGGGTCCGTGTTTCTTTCTGTCCGTGAGGAAAACTCGACTCATTTGTCAAGAAATTGGCTTATGAAGATGTCTAGAGACCAGAGTCAGAGAAGACAGGGGCCAACAGATTATCAACCGGCACGAAATCATCAGTGAGGATAATGACAGTTCCCTGGTCGAGATAGTCTTGCCACTCAGCCTGCGAGAGAAAGGCGTCGCGCAAGCTTTGCGGAAAAGACAATGTGCCATCGCCCGCTGACGCCACGTCATCCCCGATGGACGCGTCATCCACGATGGACGCGTCATCCACGATGGACGCGTCATCCACGATGGACGCGTCATCCCCAATGGGCATTGGGTGCTGTGCTGCGACAATGACGAACGTCTGCCGGTCCACCGTACCGACTTCACCTCCAATGGGCGCGATATAAATGTGCTCAAACACCTGTCCCAGAGTGGAGACATAGGCCCGCACGAAATGTCCCTGCCGCCCGTCTATGATGTTTACCATATAGAAGCCATCTTCAGTCAGATGATCAGAAACCAGTTGGTTGAACTCCTTGGTGGTCAGGTGGTAGGGGACTGAAAAATCATTAAAAGCGTCACCGAGGATCAAATCAAAGCGACGGTCGCGGGGAATATGCGCTAGGTAACGACGTGCGTCCTCATTTATGCTTACAATGCGCGTGTCGCGTGGCAGAGCCAGATGCTCGTAAGCCGTCTCAGTAACGCCAGGATCGATCTCGGCAACCTCGATGTGGCTACTGGGATAGGTCACTTCAATGAAGCGAGGAAAAGTGTAGCCCCCACCACCGATAAAGAATGCTGAGATAGGGATCTCTGGGGAGGCAACCGCCTCCAAAACATTGCGATAGGTGCGCTCGTAGCCGTAGCGCAACTCAGTCGGGTCGTCGGGGTTGACGTAGCTATGCACCAGCCTGTCAAGGGTGAGCACTTGGATGCGAGGGTCATCGTCATCAGGATGCACCCGGATGCAGAAGTAATTGGTCTCGTGAAGGCAACGACTGTCCAAGATATCCCGAGACCAAACGAAGAGCGATAGCCCGCCATAGAACAGCAAGGCCAGAAGACTCACTGCAACCAAGCGGCGCCTCCCCCGGCCAATAAATAGCCCCATCAAGAGCAGTAGCCCAGCCACACCCCATACAATCGTGCGCGTCCCGAACGTGCTGATCAGCCAGAAGCCAGCCAGGAAGGTCCCGGCGATACTGCCCGCCGCGCCTGCCGCATAGATTCGGCCCACCACATTGCCCGTCTTCTTCAGGTCAGACAACGTCAGCTTAACGACCAGCGGCGAGATAGTACCTAACAACAAAGCCGGCAAAAAGAAGACGACAGCAAAGGCCAGCAACACCTGAACCACAACTGGCAGTGGTAGGTCAGTGATCACACCTGTCGTTTCAATCGTCCACAGGATACTAACGCTGGCCGCCGCCGATAGCACAAAAAGCACCACCAAGGTGCCTCGTGAAGCAAAACGGTCAGCCAGCATGCCGCCAATGTAATTGCCCAGGCTTATTCCAGCCAATATCACCCCAATTATGCTCGTCCACGTGTACAATGAAACGCCTAACACAGGGGCCATGAGTCGTCCGGCGACTAATTCGAGAACCATTATCGCGCCGGAGGAAAGAAAAACTATTAAGCTTGCCGACCAAGGAGAAATAAATGATTCCTCTGGATAAGCCGTTTGCACCACAGTCCCCCCTTTCGCGGGAGGCAGTCAGAGTAAATAGCGCGGATAATACTAACATAGCACGGCCCAAATTGAAAGGCGATACACATTCCAATTGGCTGGCCAAGTGGCAAACTCTATTCGCATAGTCTGTTGTTCCTTTTAGCTCTGGATGGTTGATTGTGGGGTATAGTACTATGACTACACGAAGGGCCTATTCGTTGTTCGCCGTCGTCCACAAGCAACCTTTGACCAATCCTCCTATTTCCCCTAAAATTAGCAAAAGTCACTGAAGCTCCTATTTGGCTGGGAGGCTCTATGACCACCCCCATGCGCCGTCAGTACTTGCAGATAAAGAAGCAATATCCAGACGCGATCGTCTTTTTCCGGCTCGGCGACTTCTATGAAACCTTCGACGAAGACGCCGAAGTTGTGGCCGCCGTGTGTGATATTGCACTCACCTCACGCCCGGTCGGTAAGAATCAGCGAATACCGTTGGCAGGTGTTCCATATCATTCGGCCGACAGCTACATCGCTCGTCTCATCTCCGCCGGGCATAAGGTAGCCATCGTGGAACAAGTAGGAGGCGGTGTGTCTAGCCACTTGCGCACCGGGATGAGCCGTGGCGGCGGCGAGAAGGCTCCTGATAACAAAGAACGGGGACTTGTTCACCGCGAGGTGGCACGTGTAGTTACACCTGGAACCGTAGTCGAGCCAAGTCTTCTGGACGACCGGCGCAACAACTATTTGGCGGCTTTGATTGTTGAGAGCGGCCGAGCTGGCCTGGCTTACGCTGACGTGTCCACCGGAGAATTCGCCGCCACCCAACTCGACGCCTCGGATGGCGGGCGCGCCATCGCCGAGGAATTGACACGCCTTCAACCGGCCGAACTGTTGATACCAGACCAGCAGACTATCCAACTCCCGGCACTCGCATCTTCTTTGGGCGATCTTGACCTTCAGTCCTCGGTCTCCGGCTACGACGCCTGGCGCTTCGACCTCGAAACGGCAGGTCAGGAACTTCTCGATCACTTCGAGGTTGGCACTTTGGATGGTTTTGGCCTGGGGGGCAAGCCACTGGCAGTCCGTGCTGCCGGAGCCACCCTCCAGTATCTCGCCGAGACACAGCGGGGTGTCCTGGACCATCTGACGCGCGTCACCACCTATTCCACTGATAGTTTTATGACCCTCGATGCGGCCACGCGTCGCAACTTGGAATTGACACAAACCTTGCGCTCTGGCTCAGTGAAGGGATCGCTGTTGGGTGTGCTCGACCTGACAGTGACGCCCATGGGCGCCCGACTACTCCGCAACTGGCTGCATCAGCCTCTGCTCGATTTGGCGGCTCTCAACCAGCGCCTCGATGCGGTCGAGGCACTGGCAGAAAGCGCCTCTACCCGTGCCGAGTTGCGCGCTGCTCTCAAAAGTGTGACCGATCTCGAGCGGCTTGCCAATCGTGCCATCCAGGGTATCATCCGACCTCGTGAACTCCTGGCGCTGCGCGAAAGCCTGGAGGCCGTCCCTCCCCTGCGGGAGGCATTGGCAGCAGTGAACGTAGGCGCGAGCCCTGATGGTCCTTTGCCCCTACTGCCCGAAATCCAGGCCACACTGGACCCTTGCCCGGAGGCAGTGAACCTCATCAGCCAAGCCATCTCCGACGACCCACCAGCAACGTCCACTTCGACCGGTGTCATCCGCGGAGGCTTCTCAACCGAATTGGATAACATATTGGTCGCCGCCCGCGACGCCAAAGCCTGGATCGCCAACTTAGAGCAAACTGAACGCCAACGCACTGGTGTCAGAAACCTCAAAGTCGGCTTCAACAAAGTCTTCGGTTACTACATCGAGATCAGCAAGAGCAATCTGGACGCGGTGCCAGCCGAGTACATCCGCAAGCAGACACTGGTCAACGCCGAACGTTTCATCACGCCCGAACTGAAGGAATACGAGTCACTTGTCCTCAATGCCGAGGAGCGGCAACTGGAAGTCGAAATTCGCATCTATCGAGAGGTATGCGCCCAGGTCGCCGTCGCTGCTACCCGGCTGTTGGCAACGGCAAACGCCGTCGCGCAACTCGACGTCTGTGCCGCGCTGGCCGACGTCGCCGTGCGCAACAACTACGTTCGCGCCGAACTGGCCGATGACGCCAATCTCGAAGTTTTCGGCGGTCGTCACGCTGTCGTCGAGCAGATGGCACTGAACGGTGCAATAGACCCCTTCGTACCAAATGATGTCCATCTGTCGGACGAGGAGTTGATCCTGGTCATCACCGGCCCCAACATGAGCGGCAAGTCGACTTACTTACGCCAGATAGCTCTTATCGTGTTAATGGCCCAAGTCGGCTCTTTTGTGCCGGCAGACCGGGCTCGCATCGGACTGGTAGACCGCATCTTCACCCGCATCGGTGCTGAAGACATCATCCACGCCGGCCAATCTACCTTTATGGTCGAGATGGTGGAGACAGCCAACATTCTTCACCACGCCACGCATCGCAGCCTGCTCATCCTGGACGAAATCGGGCGCGGCACCAGCACTTACGACGGGGTATCAATCGCCTGGGCGGTCGTGGAGTATATTCACAACCACCCAAACCTCCGAGCGAGGACTCTTTTCGCCACCCACTATCACGAATTGACAGAGCTTTCCAATTTGCTCCCTCGGGTACGCAATTACAACGTAGCAGTCGCCGGGGAAGGCGACGAGGTGGTCTTTCTGCACCGAATCGTGCCCGGCGGCGCTGATCGCAGCTATGGCATCCACGTGGCCCAATTGGCCGGAT
>JAUVPY010000206.1 GCA_030598425.1 Anaerolineae bacterium | reverse complement strand
GATGACATCTTTGGGCACCTCTCTTTGAGCAATCAACTGGCTTTGGTCCAATTTTGCCTCCAAATTCTGCAAATCGTCTCTACCAGACTTATCAAATCTCTTCTCAGCCTTGAGCAATTTCCTCAAGCATTCCATATCAGATTCCGTAATATGAATTATCTCGTCTTGCATAGCCTTTTGTCTCCTTTCGCTTCACATTAAACAATACCTTCGCCAATTTTGATTTGGCGTCAAAGCTCGAACTTTGGTGGGGGAAACTACTCAAAAAGCGGTTATTTTCGTGGCTATAGTCCCTATTTTTCGGTCAATTTCGCCCTGAAGTGGGGCGAATTCTTGCACAATTTCCTGCGACGCCCACTTTTATGATTTTGGCGAAGGTATTGATTAAAGAGAATGGATTTCATAGTTCTTCTACATCTTCTTCTCCAGCCTCAACAGAGGTAGCAGAATTCGCTTGTACATTGCACTCGCTTCACTCACTGGAAATCTCTTTCTTTTCGGCTGTGGATGTGTCGAATGGTCGCTGCTCAATCTCAAACAGGTCAAACACCAAATTGAGCATGACACGCAGTCCAAACATCGTCACTAGCGCCAACAGCAGTGCCAAAGCCAGAGACCATGGCTCCAAAAAGGCCCCCTGGGGCCACAGCAGGAAGGTGCCCAGCATCAGCAGCGCCACTTTTCTTTCTTTTCGTAATAGTGCTTGAGGCAAAGGCAAAGTCACCTCCTCCGGCAAGGGAACCAACCAGCGCCCGATCACGATGCCGATGGCAGCCGCCACCAGGCCCAGGCCAAGGCCTGCGATCCGGGTAATGGTCAGGGGCACGTGGGCCTGCCAGCCCAGCAGGAGAAAAGTCCCGGCCATCAGCACAAACACGCCAAATCGATTCAAGGGAGCCGGCAATGCTTCGGAGGTCGGCCATAAGCCCACGTTGTAGCCATAGACGGCCACCATCAGTCCCGTCATCGTTGTTGTGACCACCCCCGATGCACCGATCAGGACGCCTGCCAGGTAGGCAAAATACGCCAACCCAAGGCAGAAGTAGTTGCGGGCATCTCCTGCCGGCAGTCGGAAAGCGACCCGTACTCCGACGTACCCCAGAATCAGCCCCAGGGTAACGCCCACGAACAAACTTCCCCAAAACCGGGCTTGTGGGTGCAGGGTCACATCTATTTCGACTAATAAAATGGCCAGGGCCAATTGACCAAAGACGCCCAATTCGGTGCTTCCGGTAGCGTGCTCCCGCACCTGCCACATCAGGCTGGTAGCCAGAATCCCCAGCAGCAGGGCGCTGGTCGGGGGCACCCCAGCTCCCACGCCCAAGGCCAACCCGAACAGCAAAGTGACCAGCAACCAAGCCAGCCCAGCCCGCAAGGTGAACTCGGACTGGACTACGGCAAGGCGCACTGCCACCTGCCATAGTAAGGGGGGTAATACCAAGGCCGAGATGAGCGGCCAGGCCATGTGCCGGGCGTGAATGGGAGTAAGAAGGGACAGGGCCACGCCAGCCAGTATCACCCAGGGCACAAAGCGCCATTGCTCCCTTTGGATGCTCAGCAGCCCTACGAGAAGAAGCAACATGATCAAGGCGTGCTCCAACGCCAAAGTACTGCCGACCGTCTGTTTGGTAAGATTTATTGCAGAGGACAGTGGTCCAGTTGTAAGTTCCATGGTTGACCCCACCTTCTATCACATAAACCTGAAGGTCAGAACATAAAGAATTGTCCCCACCAGGCAGGTAGCCACCATCACCGGCAACCCTGTTTTCATCCAGATTCTGGCAGTGATGGGCGACGCAGTCTTCTCGCTCACGGTGACGGTAACGATGTTAGCTGTGGAGCCAATCGGCGTCCCATTTCCCCCAAAGCCGGCCCCCAGAGCCAAGGCCCACCATAGTGGTGTGATGTCCACGCCAGTGGCCCCCAGATCCATGATGATGGGGATCATGACGATTGTGAAGGGGACATTGTCCACGGCAGCCGAGAGCAGAGCGCTGACCCAGATAAGAACGACCCCCGTCAGTAACAGACGCTGAGTAGCCATCGCCGTAATGTCCTCGGCCAACCAATTAAGTAGCCCCGAAGACTGAAGTCCCCCGACTGCCACGAATAATGCGGCAAAGAATAGCAATACGCTCCACTCCACATCCTTTAGCACCTGGTCAAGATCTGGCTGTACCCATGCAAGAGCAACGGAAGCACCTAAAAGAGCCACGAAAGCCGGTTGCAGGTGTAGCCAATTGTGCAAGAAGAAGAGCAGGATGACCCCACCTAGAACGATCAGGATCTTGATGAGCGATTCTCTATCGTGCAGAGCCGCGTTTTCATCCAATTTCGACAGTGCCTCAAGGTTTCTAGGCTTTTGAGCCAACTCTCGCCGAAAGAGGAAGCGCAGCAGAAGCAGCGCCACCAGCCATGCCACTATGACAATCGGGGCCAAGCGGACCAGAAAATCGTTGAAACTGAGACCGGCTGCCGAGCCAATCATCACGTTGGGTGGGTCCCCAACCAGAGTTGCTACGCCGCCGGTATCCGATAACAACGCTATGGCCATCAACAGAGGCACTGGGCTGATACCCAGGATTTCGGCAATGAGGACTGTGACAGGCGCTATAAGCACGATAGTGGTCACGTTGTCCAAAAACATTGAGAGGAAAGTGGTGACAGTCCCCAGAATCAGAAGTAGATGCCAGGGATTGCCGTTCGACCGCTTGGCCGTTAAGGTAGCCATGTACTCGAAGAAGCCGGTACGAGCCAGCATGCTCACCAGAATCATCATCCCTAACAGCAATCCCAGCGTATTGAAATCAACAGATGCCAGGGCTGCTTCTTGGGAGTAGAACCCCATGCTTATGCCGACAACCACCATCAAGCTGGCTCCAGTCATGGCGACAATGGTGCGGTGTGCCTTCTCAATCAGAATGAAGGTGAAGGTCCCTATGAAGATGAGTGCCGAGACTAGGTATGCGTTCACTGACCCCCTCCCGTTCATATATGTTGGTATCCAACACGCCCGTATACGTAGCCATTCGTTTGAAGCACCTTCAGAATCCCTTCGACATGGTGGCTGATCAATTAGGTCGTCGTGTTCAGCCAATTCGTTAGAAGGGCTCGCCCGATGTCCACTCGCGAGGCAATTCCCACGAGATGTCCACCCTGTGTAACTATAGGCAAATCTTTCAGGTTATGTTTTTCCATCATCGAAAGCGCTCTGAGCATAGAGCACTCTTCCTCTACAGACACCGGCTGTTTCATAAGGTCAACCACGACCAGAGTCTCCGCCTGTTTCAAGTCTCGTGGGGATAGTTTCTCGATGGCGCCAAAGTCCTTTACAAAATCGATGTCATCGACCAATGAGACGGCATCGGGTAGGAAAATGTGAATGATGTCGGTAATGAGGAGTATCCCAATGAGTATCCCAGCTTCGTCCACCACCGGCAGGGTGCCCACTTTCCGATCTACTAGCAAAGCAGCCACCTCCCTAATGCTGGTCGAAGCGTGGACGACAACAACATCACGTTTCATCCAGGCGCCGATTCTCAGTGTCTTGTTCATCATTTCGCTCCTAATCTGCTAGTTGGATCATCAGTAATAAACTTCTGGTGGACCGTCTGGTTGATTTCACCTCGCTTTTCGGAGACTTCCTCCATTGAAGAGCCAGACTAGAGATAGCGAACCCACACGTAAAGGCTGGCCAGCGACAGCGACATCAATGTGGTTATAACTCCATAGCGCAGGAAAGTGCCGAAGCGAATGCGATAGCCGCTCCGTTCGGCCAGGCTGGCTACGACCACGTTGGCCGAGGCGCCCACCAGGGTGGCGTTGCCCCCAAAATCTGCGCCCAACGCCAGCGACCACCATAGGGGCTCGACCGGCATACTCTGTCCTAGACTCTCCACCACGGGGATCATCACTGCGGTGTAGGGGATGTTGTCTATGATCCCCGAAGCGATAGCCGATAGCCAGATCAGCAGCATTGAGGTGAGCGTTAGATCACCGCTCGTCAGGCTAAGCGCTGCCTGAGCTACGGCCTCAATAATGCCTACCTCCACCACTGCTTCCACAGTGATAAACAGGCCAATGAAGAAGAAGAGAGTTGTCCACTCTATCTCACCCAATACGTGGTGGGGATCGCTCCGTCCCCACAACATCAAGACCGTCGCACCGGCCAGGGCAATGGTCGCTGGCTCCAGATGCAGGACGCCGTGAACCAGAAAGCCCAAGATCACCCCCCCCATCACAATCAATGCCTTGCGCAATAGCTGGTGATCGGTGATCAACCCCGCCGTGTCCAGCGACTCGATGTCTAGCGCATGCCCTTCTGCGACTTGGAGGTCTTTCCTGAAGATGATTCGTGCCAGGCCGATGAAGACGATCAAAACCAACAAGGAGATAGGGACCATGTTCGCTGCGAAGGTGAGAAAATCAATACCGGCCGCGCTGCCAATGAGGAGGTTAGGTGGATCGCCGATGAGGGTAGCCGTGCCACCGATGTTGGCAGCCAGGATTTCGGCGATCAAGTAAGGCATTGGGCTGACCTTCAAACTGGCTGCCACGAACAGGGTCACCGGCGCGACCAACACCACGATGGTCACATTGTCTAAAAGGGCTGAGGTGACGGCGGTGACCAGAGAGAGGATAACCAAAACGCGAAAAGGATCGCCTCTCCCTAATCGAACAGCCTGGACGGCGATCCACTGGAAGAGACCGGTCTCTCGCAACACGTTGGCGATGGCCATCATGCCCGCCAGCAGGAAAATAACGTTCCAGTCCACTGCGTTAAAGGCCTGCTCTTGGGAGACCACACCCAGGAGAATCATCGTGACCCCGCCCAGCAGAGCCGCCACGGTCCGATGCACCCGCTCGGTGACGATCAAGGCGTAAGTGATGAGGAAAACGCCGCCTGCCAGCCACACTGGATTCACAGGGCCACTTCCTCTTCATCTGACGTCTCCCCCCGTTTCTCGAAACAGGCGGCCAATAGCTCTAACAAATTGATGTATCCCACCACGCGATAGCGATCGTCCACCATAGGCAGGCCGGGCAGATGATGCTCGTGCATCCGTTCAAAGGCATCTTTGGCCGTTTCTTCCCGCTTCACCCAAACTGGGTCCTGCATCGCGTCGGCGGCGGTGCGCATACGGTTCTTATCGGCAAATTGCATCGCATGTTCCAAGTCGGTGACCTCACCAAAAAATTCTTCAGGGAAAATGTGGAAGAAGAGGTCATCGGCCAGGTCACGCAGCTTGAGCAGCCCTACCAATCGCTCGTCTTCAGCCACCACACAGGCCACGTGCACATTGGGATGGAGCAGCATCGCTTGAGCCACCTCATCCAGGGGAATGTCGGGGCGAACAATCGTCGGTTCCAAGTCCATGATGTCAACCACAACTTCCACTGGCGTATCCCGCCGGATCACCCAATCCGGGCGCACCGCAGGGGGGAGCTCTTTCTGGGGCAGCGCCGGTTGTACTTTGTGCAGTCCCCTGGCTTGGGCCACTGGCAAAGCCAACAACAGGCCGCTGTGTGGCCGGTCGAAGCCGCCCACTACCCGTTCGGCCTCGGCAATAGCCCGGGCCAGCAGGTCTTCGTCCTCGATGGCGGCCAGGAGGGTGCGCCGACGCACTTCTTTGGCCTCGAAGAGACGGTCGAGGGCCTCCAGGCCCATCCGGCTGAGCCATTTACCCGCCCGGTCTGCGCCCACGCTTTCCAGGATGGTT
>JAUVPY010000222.1 GCA_030598425.1 Anaerolineae bacterium | reverse complement strand
CACGCGTAAACGCATTTCGTTGCGCGAGATTGTGCTGCGGATGAGTGTCAGTTCGCCGGCATCGTTGTACAAACCCCCACCGTCGTATGAAGCTCCACCCGTCACGGTCACGTCCTCAAGCGTCAAGTCGCCGTTCTCCCCGATATAGAAGAGTCGGAAATCCTTACTCGCACTTGCTGTGCGCTGGATGCTCGAACCGCTGCCCAGAAGGGGCACTTCTCCAGTGATGGCCGGAAGAGCAGTTCTACCAAGCGTAGATGACCCATCGTACGACGTATCAAACGGGTAGACTCCTCCGTGAGCCAGCAATACCACATCCTTTTCCGGCTCGGCCATGACCGAAAAGATGGCATTATCGAGCCCGTTGGTATCGCCAGAAACGACGGGGATGCAGCCATCGGGCGACGTCAGGAAAGGTGCGGCGTTGACCTTTCCGAAAACCGACTCACCAGAGCCTGGGCCGTCACCGGCGGGGCCCTCTGCGCTATCCCACCAGTTGTAGCGGGTATCGGCATTACTGGCGCTTTCGATGCGCAGGCCCTCCTCACGGTTGTTCACTATGTGACTGCAGTGAATGGTCGTGCTGCCATCGGCGGAATAGACACCGCCTCCAGCGGCGGCTTCGTTACCCGTAATCATGCTGTTTAGGACGGTTAACGTACCGGCGTTGAAGATGCCGCCTCCCGCTCTATCCGCCCGGTTGATTTGGACCGTGCTATTGGCGACGACCAACGTGCCCGCATTGAGGATGCCAGCGCCCACAGGGGCGAACCCACCGCCTACTGTCACGTCGTCGAGCGTTAGCTCGCCTGCGCTGTCGACAAAGAACACCCGGAAAGGCGACGTATCCCAGTCTGCTCGGATGTGGGCTCCGTTGCCAAGAATTGTGACCTCACTGGTGATGGCTGGCAATCCCGCAGGACCTTCAACCGTGCTAAAATGTTCTGTGAGCCCATATGTTGCACCAGGTGACAGGAAGAGCACATCAGGCCCTTCTCTGTCGTTGGCCGCCTCGATAGCCTCGGCCAGCCCGTAGGTATCCCCGTCCCCAACCGCAGTGCACGAGGGTGCCGTTTCGGAAGTCAAGAAGGGCACGAACCACGCGTCCCCGTTGATGCCATCTCCGGAACCCGCTCCGTCGCCGGATGGACCATCCGGGCTGCCCCACCAGTTGTAGCCCGCATCTTGCCCACTTGAGACGTTTTCGACGCTCAAGCCTTCACCGTTGTCCACGAAACTGGTGCAACCTACGGCCGTACTGCCGCCGACGGCATAAATACCATCGCCATCCGAGTATGCCTGATTGTTCTCAATCCTGCTGGCGACAACTTCCAGGGTGCCGGAGGCATTCAAGATGCCGCCTCCATACTCCGCCTCACCACCGGCTACCGTCACGCCCTCCAATCTTAGATCACCGTTGCCTGCGGAACCTTCGACGTGGAAAATGCGGAACGGGAGAGCGCCGGGCTCTCTCAAGATGGTTGAGCCGTCTCCTATGATGGTGATCTCACTGGTAATCTCTGGTAGGCCATTGTCCCCCCCACCGTACTGTCGCCCCAGAACATAGTCACCTGGCTCAAGGAATATGCTGTGGGGGCCTGAGACAAAGTTTTCCCACTCGATGACACTGACCAGTGTCTCCGTATCTCCGGCCGGGATGACCGAGCAGCTACGTTCGGTTGTCCGGAAGGGATTGAAGACCACATCGCCTGAAACGGCATCACCCGTACGAGGACCTGCGCCTGATGGACCATCCGCGTTACCCCACCAATTGTGACGCGCATCTTGCACGCCCACGACGTTTTCGACGCGCAAGCCTTCCTTGTTGTTTACGAAACTGGTGCAGTGAACGGTCGTGCTGCCGCCGTCCGAATAGATGCCGCCGCCTTCCGAGGCTTCGTTGCCCGAGATGATGCTGTTGCTGACCAATAGCGTGCCAGAGTCATTGTAGATGCCACCACCGATGATGTCGCCAGGACCAGTGTCAGATAACCCATTGGAAGTGATGATGCTATTCCTTACGGTCAGCATTCCAATGCTGTAAATCCCGGCTCCAGCGATTTCTGCCCAATTGTTCTTAATCGTGGTATCAATGAGCGTCAGTGTGCCCGCGTTGAAGATGCCGCCACCAACCTCTGCTTCCCCACCCGCCACAGTCACGTTCTCCAACGTCAGGTCGCCGCCGACGCCAATGCGGAAGATGCGGAATGAAGTGGCACGTGGGTCATAGCGTTCTCGCCAGATGGGTGCTCCGTCGCCATAAATCGCCACGGTACCCGTAATCATGGGCAAGTCATCGACATTCGTCAATTGATAGTAAGCGTACGGCGCGAGGACGATGGAAACCAGCCCCGGACCCGCGTTAGCCGTGTAAATGGCGTCCTTCAGGGCCTCGACATCTCCCGGCGGGACGAGGATGCAACTCGGCGCCTTTAGAAACGGTTTGTAAGACTCAAATCCAAATAGGTCCACATCAACGTGCAGGCCGTCGCCTGACCCTGTCCCTACACCCGATGGGCCATCCGCGCTGCCCCACCAGTTGTAGCGGACGTCTGGCGTACTGTCCGGATCGTCAATCCGCAGGCCAACTGTGTTGTCAACAAAGCTGGTGCAACGGGCGGTCACACTACCACCATCGATGAAGATGCCACCGGTTTCGTCCGGTGCCTCGTTCCCTTCGATGGCCGAACTGGCAAGGGAGAGCGTGGCTGATCGGCTGTATATGCCTCCTCCACTACCTGCTTGGTTGTGTCTAATCGTGCTGTTGGTGATCGTCAACGTGCCGGCCGCGCTGTAGATCCCGCCGCCAAACCCCGCTCCCCAATTCTCCTCAATCGTGCTTCCGATCAAGTTCAGCGCCCCGCCAGCATTGTAGATCCCGCTCCCAGACTCAAATGCTCGATTCTGCACGACCGTACTTCCGATCAAGTTCAGCGTGCCACCTGCGTTGTAGATCCCGCCGCCATACTCCGCATCCCCACCCGCCACCGTCACGTTCTCCAGCGTCAGATCGCCGCTGGACTCAATGTAGAAGACCCGAAAAGCGTCCTGAGCGTCTGCCCAACGGGCTATGACCGCGTTGTCCCCCCGGATCACGATTTCACTGGTGATACGAGGCAGACCGTTACCATCGATACCCGTGAAGTTCTCCGGAGTCTTTAACTCGTAGGTCTCCCCCTCCAGGATGATCGTATCCGGGCCGGGATAGAAGTCGGCATCGCGGATGGCATTTATGAGTGCGTTTACATCGTCAGGGGGAACGTAGATCGGTGGATTGTCCTGTGCGCTGGCAGGCCACGGCCTCCCTGCCACCAAAGACGTTATCACCAGGATCAGCAGCAGGCCTATCCTTTGTCCAATCTCGGCGACGCGGTTCATGAGCTTCCTCCCTCTCGAAAGCAGCTTCTGACCCCAAGTGGACCAGTACAGCGTTTCATGAGGTCTTAGGGTAAAAGTCGACGTCCACTTATGCTCTCAGCAGGTCCGCACTTGCCCTGCAGCAAGCACGGGTAACCCGCGATCCAGGCGTACCAGGGCCGCCGGATCACGGATCCGGCTTGAGCAATATACCCTAAGCTGGAACACGCCTGGAGGTCATTGTCGGTGTATTGGCCAAGCGTTGTCAATCACAGGGTCGATCTCGATAGCGGTTTATTGGATGGAGATAGAGATGTTTCGACGTTTGCCGAGCGACAAGGAGGTGGAGGAGAAGTAGAAGTAGGAGTTGGGGTAAATGTCGCTTGCTTTTGCTCACGAGTCTCATATGGTGGCAACAGCTTCGTTTCATTATACCACGATTGTGATCTTTCCAGTAGCCCGAACAAAGAGAGCCCTGTAATGTGCAGGGCTCTCTTTGTTCACGGGTTTGACGGGGGGCGAACCATCTCAGTTGTTGATAAGAATCAGGGGGAGGTATAATCTTTCGTCTGTTTCCAGCCGGGCAAGATGGCGGCGGGTGGAAGGGTAGATCATTCTGGTACAGGACAATCCTCGATCATTCCCTTCCCTTGTCGACTAAAGCCTTCTGGAAAGACTGTTGTCACGAGATCGTGTTCTTCCAAGCAGTACAGCGCGCCTTCAAGGTCAGTTTCGGCCAGGTCGGCTCCGAGCAGATTGGCCCCGCGCAAGTCAGCGTCGCGCAGGTTGGCCTGGCTAAGATCGGCCCCATGCAAGTCTGCTCTGCCCAGGTCGGCTCCGGCCAGAGTGGCGCTGATCAGGCTAGCTCCGCTCAGGTCGGCTTCGGCCAGGTTAGCTCCGCTCAGATCCTGGCCTTCTGCACCTAGCGTAACAATCTCCCAAACTGTGCGCCACTTGTCATCTATTTGGGTGTTGGCTTCATCTATCCTAGCCTTATGTAGCTTGGCTCCGCGCAAGTCGGCTCCAGTCAGGGTGGCACTGATCAGGCTGGCCCCGCTCAGGTCGGCTCCGGTCAGGGTAGCAGTGATCAGGTTAGCTCCATTCAGGTTAGCTCCGCTCAGGTCCTGCTCGCTCAAGTCCTGGCCTTCTGCACCCAGAGTAACAATCTCCCAAACTGTGCGCCACTTATCATCAATCTTGGTGGTATCATCTATATCAGCCTCGTTCAGCTCGGCTCCCCGCAAGTCGGCTCCGCTCAGGGTAGCACTGATCAGGCTGGCCCCGCTCAGGCTGGCCCCGCTCAAGTTAGCTTGGCTCAGGTCGGCTCCGGTCAGATCGACTTCGGTCAGGGTCTGCCCGCGCAGGTTGGCGCCGGTCAGGTTGGCTCCGCTCAGGTCCCTGCCTTCTGCACCTTGATTCACTATCTCCCAAACCAAGTGCCACTTGAGATCAATTTTGGTGGTGTCAGTTATATTGGCCCCGCGCAAATCGGCTCCAGTCAGATCGGCCGCGGTCAAGGTGGTGCTAATCAGGTCAGCCCCACTCAGGTTGGCTCCGGTCAGGGTGGCACTGATCAGGCTGGCTCCACTCAGGTTGGCGTGACTCAGGTTGGCGCTGCTCAGGTTAGCAGCGACCAGGTTGGTTCCAATCAGCTCCGCGTTGCTCAAGGTGGTCTCGCTCAGGTCGGCTTCGGTCAGGTTAGCTCCGCTCAGGTCGGCTTCGGTCAGGTTAGCTCCGCTCAAATCCTGCTCGCTCAAGTCCTGGCCGGCTGCACCTTGATTAACAATCCCCCAAACCAAGCGCCACCTGTCATCAATTTTGGTGGTGTCATCTATCTCAGCCTCGTGCAGGTCGGCTCCGCGCAAGTCGGCTCCGCTCAGGGTGGCACTGATCAGGCTAGCTCCGCGCAGGTCGGCTCCGGCCAGGGTAGCAGTGATCAGGTTAGCTCCAGTCAGGTTGGCCCCACTCAAGTCCTTATCCCTCAGGTCCTTGCCTTCTGCACCTTCATTAGCTATCTCCCACACTAAGCGCCACTTGGGATCAATTTCGGTGGTGTCAGTTATATTAGCCCCGCGCAAGTCGGCTCCGCT
>JAUVPY010000443.1 GCA_030598425.1 Anaerolineae bacterium | reverse complement strand
GTTCACTGTCATTCCACCTGGAGTGATGGGGTGGCCAGCATCGAAGACATGGCCCTGGCCGCAGAGGCCCGCGGTTACGAGTATCTTGCCATCAGCGATCACAGCCAGAGCCTGGGGGTGACAGGCGGTCTAACGCCCGAGCGACTGCGCGAGCAACGGACGGAAATCAAGGCGGTGCAAGAAAAGCTGCGCGGGCTGCGGCTGATCCACGGCACCGAGGTTGAAATCAAGGCCGATGGTTCGCTGGATTTTCCCGACCGGGTTCTGGCCGAGCTGGATTTTGTGGTTGCCTCGGTCCACTCTGGGCTGCGCCAGGATCGGGACACCATGACGACCCGCGTGGTACGCGCCATGCGTCATCCGCACGTGCATGCCATCGGACACCCCTCTGGGCGTCTTCTCACCCATCGTGAGGAGAGCGCCGTTGACCTGGGTCAAGTTTTGCGCGTTGCCGCCGAAACGGGTACAATAGTGGAGATCAACGCCGCCCCGGAGCGGCTGGATCTGGATGATGCCCACGTGCGGCGCGCTGTTGAACTGGGTGTGCGTTTGGTCATCAACACCGATGCCCATCGCCCTGACGATTTTGACAATCTACTTTTTGGTGTGGCCACCGCACGTCGTGGCTGGGCAGGGCCGGAGCACATCGCCAATACACTGCCGCTTGAGGCCCTTTTGGCTCACAGGAAAGGAGGCGCGTAAATGCCCACCGTCCTCTACGCTGAAGATGATCGGGACTGCCGGGAGCTCTTTGCCTTCACGTTGCGCCTGCACGAATACGACGTGTACGAAGCCATCAACGGCGCACAGGCAGTGCAGATCGTGCGCGACGAGCCCGTTGACTTGGTGATATTGGACGTGCGTATGCCGATGATGACCGGCTACGACGCGGCCCGGATGATCGCCGGTGAGGCTCCCCACATTCCTATCATGTTTCTGAGCGCCAAGGGCCTACAACGTGAAGTGCAAACGGCCTTCGGCTGCGGCCCGACAGTGGTTGATTACCTGGTGAAACCAGTGTCGCCCGACCAGTTGGTGGGGCGCGTCGACCAAGTTCTTCAGGTTTCGCGTACCGCGGGACTGGAAGCCGTGCGCCAGGAAAGCCTGGCTCGCGAAGAGAACGTATACGTACAGCGCTGACTGAGTTTTCATATGGCTCGTGAGGCTGGTAGCCCACGGCTGCCTCTACTCCTGACCCATTATTCTCCACTTCTGGGACAGCACCCCGCCTCACGTTGCATACTGTGAGCCACCCGTAGCGAGTGTCCATAAGCCGTTTGTCTATATGACATATGTTATGGTCATGACGTGACAGATGCCCCTATTCTAATAGAATATAAGTGGTATAGTGTATGGGTAATAATACCCACGAAGTACCCGCGCTCACCTGGGTTGTTGGTCACAAAGTCGGATCGCCTCTGGTTGTAGTCTTTCTGCGTGAGGTAAACCACCTCGTGCCGGATGCGAAACGACTCTTTGGTACTTCACCCGCCCTCTTGTCATCTGGCGTAATGGGTAATTTGGCCAATTGGGCGACATAGAAAAGGAGAAGAAGTGAGCGTAGTCACACGTCGGCTGCTTGGCCTTCCACGGCCTGTGCGTTGGGTCCTGATTATCGCGATTGTAGTGGTCTTGATACTGGTAGCCATCGCGGTCAGCGCCACCACGTGGGAATACACAAACAGTTCTGCATTTTGTGGCACCACCTGTCACACTATGCCACCCGAGTACACCGCCTATCAGATCTCGCCCCACGCCCGCGTGGCTTGCGTGGACTGTCACTTGGGACAAGACGCTGTGCTCGCCACCGTGCCACGTAAAGCCAGGGAAATCAGCCACGTCGTCAATGCGCGGACCCAGGCCTATGAACCGCCCATATACATCAAGAGCTTGCGCCCCGCCCGCGATACCTGTGAGCAATGTCACAACCCGGACAAGTTCTCATCTGATACCTTCGTTGAAATCAAACGCTTCGCCGGCGATTCGGCCAACACCCCAGAACGCACCTATCTGATTCTCAAGACAGGTGGCGGGAGCCAACGTGAAGGCTTGGGACGGGGTATTCACTGGCATATTGAGAACGAGGTCGAGTTCTATTCCGACGATCCACTCAAGCAGACCATTCCCTATGTGCGAGCGGTCGGCCCTGACGGAGAGGTGACCGAGTACTTCGACGTGGAAGCGGGTCTGCCACCCGACTTTGGCCAGCAGGTTGAGGACCAATTGCACCGGATGGACTGCATTGATTGCCATACCCGCATTTCCCATCTCTTCCGCTCACCCGCCGATGCTATGGACGACGCTTTGGCTCGGGGACAGATTGATAGCAGCATACCCCAAATCAAATTACTTGGCGAGGTAACGCTGAGCAAGGCATACACCAGCACGGAAGAGGGGCTGCAGGCCGTTGAGGATCTCGAAGACTGGTACCAGGAACACCACCCCGATTTTTACGCCGAGAATCAGGAGGTGGTGAGAGACGCGATTGAAGAGATGAAGCGCATTTTCACCGTGACTGTGTTCCCCAACCTGGGCGTTGGCTGGCAAACGCATCCCAGCAATGCTGGTCATAGCGAGTTCCCTGGCTGCTTCCGTTGCCACGACGGCAAACATACCTCACCGGAGGGCGAGACGGTGCGCTTGGAGTGTAACATCTGCCACTCGATTCCCGAGGTGGTGGGGGAGGGCACGGCCGCGCCCGTGTTGAGCATTGATAAGCCGGGTGAGCCCGAGTCGCACTTGGATTCCAACTGGATCGCTCGACACCGCTACCAGTTTGACGAGACGTGCGCCGCCTGCCACGACGTGAGCAACCCGGGTGGCACCGACAACACCAGTTTCTGCTCCAACAGCGCCTGCCACGCCACTCAATGGAAGTACGTCGGATTGGACGCACCTGCCATTCGAGCCCTTGTCGAGCCCCCGCCGGTGCCCGGCGACGGCGAAGCTCAACCGGTGCCGCATCCTATGGGGCCGCGCACTGATTGCGACGTTTGCCACGCCGTCACTTCGGTACGCCCCTTCCCGGCCGACCACGTTGGTTACGAACGGCCTCTGTGCACCCAGTGCCACGAACCTGCGTTGGCCGAGGCGGGCGCAGCGCAGCCTGTCACAGCGACGCCGATTCCTCATACCCTCGAAGGGCGGCGCGACCAGTGCCTGACCTGTCACGGGGAAGACGGTTTTAAACCCTACCCGGCCGACCACGTGAGGCGGACGACCGAGACCTGTCTCTTGT
>JAUVPY010000275.1 GCA_030598425.1 Anaerolineae bacterium | reverse complement strand
CGATAGGCCCATCGGTTTCTCCAAAAGAACTGATTTGCCGGCGTTCAGGGCCGCGACGGTGTGTTCTTTGTGCACGTGGGTGGGCAGAGTTACGCTGACGACATCGACTTGGGGATCAGTGGCCAGCGCCATAGCGTCGGTGAATGGTTCAGCGCCTACTTCCTCGGCGAGTGCAGCGGCCTTATCAGGGGACCGCGAAGAAACCCCCAACACTTGAACGTCCGACAGTTTGGCAAAGGCCCGGGCGTGGGTGCCCCCCATGAAGCCTGCGCCAAGCACTCCCACTCGGAGCATACTATGCTCTCCTTTCCACAATTACAGACCTTTAGAGGCCTTTAGGGTTTTGAAAATCCTAAAGGCCTTCATGACAGCCCCAGATCCTTGAGGTGTGCGTAAGATACTTTCATCGAGCGGTCGACTTCCGAAACCGGGGGCCACGGCTCGCCTTGGAACTCAATCTCCACACCGAAGGGACCGGTGTAGCCTTCCTCGTTCAACAGTTTGAGGATAGCGCCAAAATCAAGCCGCCCTTCGCCGATGGCGGGGAAATCCCACTCACCCTTGCCGCCACCTGTATCTTTCAGGTGAATGTGAGCCAAATAGGGCACCACCGGCCTCAATTCATCAACGGCCTCCACACCCCCGTAAAACACGCAATTGGCGGTATCGTAGTTGATCTTCACGTTGTCCCGGTTGATTTCCTTGATGAGCGGGATAGAGATCTGACCGGATGCCATGATGTCGCCGTGCACCTCCAAGGCGAGGGTCACGCCGCGCTCGGCGGCATAGTCGGCCAGGTCGTGGATGTAGCCCATAAAAGAAGTTTTGTCCTCGTCCTCGCTGTAGTGGCCGCCGACCGCCGTATTCATGATGGACAGGCCAAATTTGGTGCACAGATCAACAGCCTTCTTGCCATCCACTACGCCCTCAGCCGTGGTCAAATCCGAATGCCCACTCAGCGCGGATGCCTCCAGCCCCAGCCGGTCCATGTTGGCTTTGATTTCGGCGATCTGGGCATCGGTGGCCTCCAAAGGGATGTGCTCGGTCCAGCCGCGCACAGCCGAGAGTTCTACGTACTTGAAACCAGCCTGGGCGATACCCTCCAGCGCTTCATCCAACTCATAAGTGTGATAGCTGTTGGTGTTCCCTGCCAGGATGTTATCCATGGCGCCACTCTCCTTTTGTCATGAATTCTGTCAGGCCTGAGTCTTACGCACAAGTACACCACTGTCGGTCTTGTACAATGCAATGGCCAAGGCCCCCAGTACTGCCGCGTCCGTCTTCAGTTCGGACAGCACGATGTCCGGCATATGAGGTACCGCACCCTTAAGACGAGAACGAATAGGTTCGATGAACAGATCCCCGTATTCTGCCAAGTCACCACTGATTACAATGCAATCAGGGTCCAAAATACAGATCAGGTTGGCGACGGCAATACTCAGATAATCCAAGGTTTCATTGAGCACAGATTCGGCCAGAGGGTCACCTTCCCTGGCTGCCGAGAGCACCATCTCTGCGGTAAGGTCAGAGGGATCAATGTTCTCTTCCCGGTTCAGGGCCGACGGCTCACCATTGGCCAGACGCGCCCCAGCACGCCCGGCGATCCCCGTGCTACCGGCCAGGCTCTCCAGGCAGCCAAATTCATCGTACGTGCGTCCCAGACAAGTCTCATTGGGTATGATATAGCCGACCTCCCCGGCTGCGTCGTGAGATCCTCGGTAGAGCTGTCCATTGAGGATGATGCCTGCCCCAATTCCAGCGCCCAGCGAGATACAAATCAGATTACGCAGGCCCTGCCCAGCTCCCTGCCAGCTCTCCCCTAGGGCAATAAGGTTTACCTCGTTCTCGACGAAGACCGGAAGGTGGAGTGTGTCCTCAAGCCGAGTTTTGAGAGGCAAATTGCGCCAGCCAAGGCTGGGCGCCCACACGACGGTGCCTGCCTCAAAGCTGACAATAGAGGGCGCTCCAATCCCGACACCGCGCACCGGTAGACCGTATTCCCTGGACGCCTGATGCAGGTCTTCAACCAAGGCAATCAGCCGTTCCACGCCCGCCTCACCGGGGACAGACGGCACGACGCGACGCTCCAGAATCTCACCATTCAGGTCGGACAAGGCCCCCATCATATTCTTATGTACGTAGACGCCAATAATCAAGCTGGCGCGGGGGTTGAATTCAAGGAGAACCGGACGGCGCCCGTATTGGGAATGAACCGGGCTCCCTTCCAGCACGATGCCATTCTCCAGGAGATCGTTGACGATACGGGTGATGGTAGCGGGGCTGAGACGCAAACGGCGCGCAATCTCGGAGCGGCTGATAGGCCCCTGCTCACGGATCAGCTCCAAAACGGCGGATTGATTGACCCGGCGAAGGAAAGTTGCGTCACCTGCGTGCATCATCGCCCCACTCAAGTGTCTCCATCAAATCAGGGCCCAGTAGAAGACCCCAAGCTAGCCGCGTCGCCAAAGTGTATACCTGGCCCAATGACCAAAGGGGTTTTTGTTGATCGAGGCCTAAGACAGCCGGTGGGGACGAGGGTCCTGACCAACCGATCACGAAATAAGTCTGTGCCACACAGGCTGCCAGGCTGAAGATAAGACAATTACTTTCAGTAAGAAATAATATACTTCAGTCTGAATGATTTGTCAAGTAGAATTCGATAGTCTCTTGACATTTCCTTAGGGACGTGATAGGCTTTCAACTTGGCCTGGCGGCCCTGCCTCGATTGGACGTGCGCCAGGCAGTTCATCCCCATTCCGTTCGAGACGACTGGAACCCGACGAATCGAGAGGTGCAATATGAAACGAGCAACGAAGAGCGTGCTGTACTTTGAGACCGGCCCCGACAATCCGGTGACGTTGCGTGTGCGGCCCGGCGAGGAGTTTGACGTGGAGACTCAACTGAACCGGGGGCCCTGGCTTGACGACCATCCTGAAGAAGAAAAGCTACGGAATAAGCTAGCTGATGGGGCACAACCCAGAGAGACTATGTTCGGTTCCGGCTGGTCTGTTCCGTGGTATTTGGCGGCCGGGATGCCGAGCGGGAACCCCTCCAGTGGCTGCATCTACGTGGAGGGGGCCAAACCGGGCGATGTGCTGCTGGTTTACATCGGCGGGATCGACTTGGACCCCATAGGTTACACCGCCTATCCCGGCAACAACGGCACTCTACCCGGCTGGCTGGGCCCAAACGGCGTCGGTGCCGGGCACCGCGTGGTTGAAATCCACGACGGTTTCATCCATTGGAGCGAGACATTGAAGCTGCAGGCGCGGCCTATGATCGGATGTGTGGGCGTAGCGCCTGCACGCGAGCGGATCAATAACTCGTGGGCTGGCTATTGGGGTGGCAACTTTGACGCGCAGGAAGTCACCACCGGCGCCACCGTGATACTCGGTGTGAACGTAGAGGGTGCCCTGTTGCACGTCGGCGACATGCACGCCATCCAGGGCGACGGCGAAATCTGCGGCGCGGGCGGCATCGAGGCCAGCGGACGGGTGCGCATCAAGGTGGAGCTGGCCCCCAGACCCAAGAGTTTTTTCTGGCCGCGACTGGTCAACGACACCCACATCGCCACGCTGGCCATGGCTCGTCCCTGTGAGGATGCCTTCCGCTACGCACTGGAGGCCATGATCCTCTGGTTGGAGGAGGATTACGGCTTCTCCCGCGTCGACGCCTATCTCCTGCTCGGTCAGGTTCTCGAGGCTCGCTGTACCCAATTCGTCAACCCAACATTCACCTATATCGCCAAGATGAACAAGGAGTATCTAACCGGCGAGTGAGGTGATATACTGCTTTACGCCGTGAATCTGAACCGGAGGAGCAAACAGCATGTCCAAGTGGGAGAATTACCTAGAAGAGAATAGAGATCGCTTCGTAGACGAGTTGTTGGATTTCATACGTATTCCCAGCATTTCCGCCTTACCAGAGCATACCGGCGACGTCCAGCGAGCAGCCGAGTGGGTTGCCAATCGAATGGAGAGCGCGGGAATCGAAGGCGTGCGTATCTTGCCAACGGGCGGCCACCCGGTTGTCTACGGTGAGTGGCTCCACGCGCCTGATAAACCGACTGTTCTCATCTATGGCCACTTTGACGTACAGCCCGTCGACCCCGTCGATCTCTGGACTCATCCTCCCTTTGAGCCAACCGTCGTAGATGGTCGTGTTTTCGCCCGCGGTGCCTCAGATGATAAAGGCAATATGCTCGTTCCCATTCTGGCCGTCGAGGCATTGCTCAAAGGCGAAGGGGCTCCACCCGTCAACCTCAAGTTCTGCTTTGAAGGTCAGGAGGAAATCGGCAGCCCCCAGATGCCCGGTTTTATGTCTGAACACAAGAAGCTTTTTGCCTGCGACTTGGCGGTTAGCGCTGATGGCGGCCAGTGGAGTGAGACTGAGCCTGCCATTCTATTGTCAATCAGGGGTGTTTGTAGCCTACAGATAGACGTCAAAGGGGCCAGTACCGATCTACATTCAGGAACATATGGAGGAACCGTCCAGAATCCCGTTCACGCACTGGTCCGGCTATTGGACTCGATGCGCAGTCCAGAGGGCGAGATTCTGGTCGAGGGTTTTTACGACGCCGTCATCGATTTGCCTGAAGCAGAACTAGCGGAAATCGCCAGAGTCCCTTTTGAGGAACCAGAGTATTTGGCGGACCTGGGGCTGAATGAGGTTTTTGGCGAACCGGGATACAGCACCCTAGAGCGTGCCTGGATTCGGCCCACCTTGGAGGTGAACGGTATCTGGGGCGGCTTCCAGGGTGAAGGAATTAAGACCGTACTACCGAACGAAGCTCATGCCAAAATCACTTGTCGCTTGGTAGCCAACCAGGATCCCTACCACATCGCTGAGCT
>JAUVPY010000025.1 GCA_030598425.1 Anaerolineae bacterium | reverse complement strand
GGTACGCCAGCGTCGCAGGAGATCAACCACCACCCCGGGATTGTCTTTCGAGATGTCGTTTAGGTTATTGGCGACGCTACGCCGTACCGAATCTGCCTCATCAAATTTGAGCCGCTCAAGGATGGGCAAGATCGGCGATGGATCGGCTTTGAGGGGGAGCAGCGCCATCGCCCAGGGCAGGCGCGGGCGGCAACCTTCGCTGGCCAGTCGACGCACGTGAGGACTCTCGTGTCCTGCCCACTCCAACATTTGCGCCAACATCCGCCCCTGGTCCTTCAGGATGAAGGGTCGCACGGCGAACTCGGCGCTGGCTAGTTGTGTGAACTGTTCCAACGCGGGGAGCGAGACTTCCCAGTCGTCCAACCCATAAACCTCCACAAAGTCCGGGAAGATCATGTTCTCGAACCCATAGTTGTCCAGTGACGGGGCCGCCTGTCGGAGGAGACTCAGCGCGGTACGGTAGTCCTCGGGCAACAAGCTGCCCAGCGTGACCGTGGTATGGCGCATCCGCTCTTTGAGTTCGCGGCCGTGCCAACCCTCATCGTAGATGCGGGCCAAAAACGTCTCGGGCTCGAACGGTGGGTAGACCGCTTTGCACGCGGCGGCCAGGTCATCAAAGAATTCTGCCTGAAAAAACATGCTTTTCAGCGGCTCGGCCACGGGGAACCTCCTCAAGTGAAAAACCAGGGCGCCTATAGCGCGCCTATGGCGGCAGAGCGGGCAACATATGTTCCAGCCCAATTAGAACACATGTTCACGGTTTACGCAAAACTGGAAGAGTGAACCGTGGTGTGGATGATCCCGTTTAACAGTGTCAACGAGCGGATTTGCACAGCAGGATATTGCACGGTAGAATTGAGAACCTGACAGGCCATTGCCGACGTACAGAGATGTAATGACGGGAGGAAACCAGGCGATACATTGAGGCCGGAAAACACAGAGAACACCATACCAACTAACGGATAGAACATCATTACAGGAGGCAGAAATGGTTCCGAAAGTGGGGCAGCTAGCCCCGGATTTCTCGCTGATGAGCCACGACGATCGGGAGATTCGCCTGAGTGACTATCGTGGGCAGAACAACGTCGTCATGGCCTTCTTCCCTCTAGCCTGGACGCCGGTCTGAACGAACCAGATCCCTTCGTACCAAGTCGCGCTCGACCGGTTCGAAGGGGTGAATACCCAGGTTCTGGGTATAAGCGTAGACAGCGTTCCTTGCCTGAGCGCCTGGGCCGAAAGCCTGGAGGGGATAACTTACCCGCTCCTGAGCGACTTTTACCCCCACGGTGAAGTGGCCCAGCGCTATGACGTCCTGCGCGAGAACGGCAAGAGCGAGCGCGCCCTCTTCATTGTCGACAAAGAGGGCATCGTACGCTACGTCGACGTACACGACAAAGACGATCAGCCCGACAACGAAGAGCTGTTCCATGTCCTGACCGAGTTGGAGCCGGAGGCTGCGGCCGCCTGGGAGGCGGCCCAACCCAAGGCCGCACCCGCGCCTACCGCCGACGTGGTTCTGTACTGCACGCCGTGGTGCCCGAGCTGCCCACGGGCCCGAGCTTACCTCGAAGAACACGGCATAGAGTACGAGGAGGTGGACATCTCCAGCGACCGAGCTGCTGCCGAGCGTGTGCGCGGTTGGGCAGACGGCAATGAAACGACACCCACCTTTGATATCAAAGGCACCATCATCGTCAATTTCGACCGCGCCAAGCTTGATCAAGTGCTCGCCATTGCCTGAGACATTTGGAGTGCAAGCCAAAGCGCCAGGTTGAGACCCCCGGTTTTTCGAGAAACCGGGGGTCTCAATCATTTGGAGGTCACCTGAATACCCTCAATAGAGAACCGAGTCTCGCCCCGGCTTGCACATAGTAGCATCTTGACGTAGAATTCGACATAGAAAAACGTATTTGGTGTTTTACTCGCTGTACCTCCTCATCCCCCAACTTCTTCAGATGAGGGATGCCCCTCGTTCGTTAATGACAGGAGAGTAAGAAGATGGCCACTAGGACTTGCCGGGTAGGCCTTCACGGTCGCAATCACCCTGCCTACGAAGAGGTCGACTATCAAGTCATCCGGGAGGCTCGCATCGAAACAATGAAGATGATGAGCCAAACACATCCCGACGTGTTTGAGCGCATTCAGACGGAAAACCCAGACGTCGAGTTTATCGTCCGTCTCTGGGATGACCGGATGGGCGTCGACCACCACCCCACTCCCCAGCAGTTCGCGGAGCGTATGGTGCCCATTATGGAAGGGCTACGGCCCTATGCCATTAAGTTTGAGATTCACAACGAACCTAATCACTTGCACCGTTACGAGGGGTGGGGACAGGAGGACGCTGACGCGCGTGACTTCAACGAATGGTATCAGCGCGTTTTTAAACTACTCAAGCAGAGTTGTCCGTGGGCATCCCTGGGGTTTCCGGGCCTGGCCATCCCGCACCGTGACCTGGAATGGGTTGAGATTTGTCGACCATCGATAGAGATGTCAGACTTCCTCGGCGTGCATTGCTACTGGCAGACGACACCCGATCAGCCTCGCAACCACCTGGTTGACTTTTGGGGGCTGCGCTTTCAGTATTACCACGACAAATTCCCCGGCAAGATCATTGATTTGCTGGAAATCGGTAACTCCAATGCCCAGAGCGGGCTGCCGGTCAACGATGAAGAAATATCCCGCCAATATGTCGAGTACTTCCAGGAGCTTTTCAAATACCCCTATATCAACTCTGCTTCTCCCTTCATCATGTCTTCACCCGACCGTACCTGGGACTCTTTCGCGTGGCGCAAGGTGAGCGGGGAGGTCAAACCGGTGGTGGCAGCCTTGCGCGATATGTCCCGTCCTACTCTCAAGCCAGCAGTCGTCAAACCGTTGGTGCGCGAGCGCTTCTTCGAGCCGACGCAACAAACTGTCAGGGGCGCGTTCCTGGACTTCTTCGACCAATATGGGCTGGACATTTGTGGCTATCCTATCACGAGCGTTTTGGAGGAAGCTGGCCTGCCGGTACAGTATTTCCAGCGTGTCGTACCCGAGGAGTTCCAACCGGGCCAGATTCGTCTCCGCCTGGCAGGTCCACAGGTGCTCGAATTGCGCCAGCGGATGCGGGAGTTGGAAGATCAGTTAGCCCAGGCTAAAGCCGGGGGGGCACTCCCCACACCGCCTGTTCCCGCCCCTACCATCATCGACATCAGCAGCAGCCTGGCCCGGCATGCCACCAAGCGCTATCCCAGCCGAGACACAGCACAAGTTGACACCATCGTCATCCACCATACTGCCATGTCCCCGAACATTGGGCCAGAGCGTATCGCCAGCGTGCTGGTCCGCGATCGCGACATGGCCGGCATCGCCTATCACTTTTTTGTTGCCGCCGATGGCACCATCCGCCAAACTCAGCCCATATCGACACGCACCGGCCACGCCTACCAGTTTAGCGACGACAGCGTGGGAGTTGCCTTTGCCGGTGACTTTACGAATACCGTCCCTACGGCTAAGCAATTGGAGGCCGGAGGCCACTTGTGCGCCTATTTGATGCTACAGCTAGACGTCGAACGCGACAACATTAAGGGCCTCAAGGAGCTGGTCGCCCATCAGTCGCCAGGCCAACAGTGGCTGGAAGGGCAGAAATGGAAAGACGCGTTGATGGTCCAGGTAGACCAGGTGTTGGCCAACGTACCCGCCGCGCCGACGCCTGGCGACGACCAGGTGGCTGCTTTGCAGGCTCGCATCGCAGAGCTCGAACAACAGTTGGCAGCCGCCCAAGCGGATGGGCAATTGGCGGCTCTCCAGGCCCGTATTGCGGAATTGGAGCAGCAATTGGCCGCCGCGCAGGCCGTGACGGGTGTTGTGCCTCAACCCTCCATCGATGTCGTAATCGAAGACCTGCCCAAACATGCCACCGATCGTTATCCGACGCGCGAACGCTCTCAAATCGACAGCGTCGTGCTACACCACAGCGGCGTGCCCGCGAGCGTGGGGGCCGCCCGAATTGCCAGGTACCAAGTTGAGAGGCAAGGCTGGCCAGGTGTTGGCTTCCATTACTTTATCTATGACGACGGTCGTATCGAGCAAACACAGCCGCTGGAAGTCATCTCCAAGCACGCTGGCGGCGCCAACGCCAACAGCATCGGAACCTGCCTGGCCGGCAATTTCACCGACCAACCGCCCACCGATGCCCAGTTACTGTCCACAAGTCAGCTCACAGCCTGGCTATTGCAGGAACTCAATCTGCCTATCGAGGCTATTCACCCGCACAAAGACTACGTAGTCACCGCCTGCCCCGGCGATCAGTGGGATGGTGGCGCCGAGTGGGGGGGACAACTGCGTCGCCAGGTACAGGATGCGTTGGCTGGCGCAGGCCCAGTGGTCACCACGCCGACCGGCAAGCCGATGGGACACTACATTCTCTTATGGCAGACGCCCGACGACTGGGCAGAAGAGGACTTCTTGGGTGCGCAGAACTACATCGGCCGTTTTCGCGCCACCGTCGGCTTCTCGGTAGACGACGCGATGCAAGCCCAGTATGTCACCATCGTAGGCGGGCCTTTGGGCGTATCGTCTGAGGCCGAGGCGCTGCTGCGCGCGGCTGGCTGTAACGTTGAGCGCGTAGCTGGCGACACGTTCGAGGAAACCAAAGCGCTGCTTGACCAAATGGCCGAAGAAGGCACACGATTTCTGACTCTCTGAGAACACACATTTCGGAATCATGACAGACACCTCACACCTCCCAGATTCGATAAAAGAGCCCGAAGGTCACAATGCGCAGGGCTATCAGGTTCAACTCTCAACGTTCGAGGGCCCGATGGACCTCCTTCTGCACCTCATCGAACGGGAGGAATTGGACATTACCAAGGTAGCATTGGCCCAAGTCACCGACCAATACCTGGCCTACCTTGCTATCCTCAAACAAATCGAAGCTGAGTTTCTGACTGATTTTCTTGTGGTAGCCGCCAGATTATTGTTTATCAAGTCACGGGCACTCTTGCCAAAGCCACCTCCCAGTCTGGCAGATGAAGAAGAGGAAGATGTTGGCGATCAACTGGCATACCAACTTCGGGTTTACAAGCAATTCAAAATGGCTGCGGGAGCGCTCCGTCAACGGGAAACGGACGGTCTGAGGAACTACATCCGCGTGGCTCTGCCCCCCAAGCTTGAACCCAAGCTATCCTTAGGGGATGTGACCCTGGACGAATTGATCGCTGCTGTGCGCCAGGCGTTAGAGGTGCGCCCTCCCGAACCGGCGGTAAGTGAGGTCGTATCTCCAATGACCGTCACCATTGGGGAGCAGATGACGTTCATCCGCGACGAGTTGACCCATCGCAGACAGATCAGTTTCCAGAGCCTACTGCGTCGGGCGACCAGCCGGGTTGAAATAATTGTCACCTTCCTGGCAGTGCTCGAACTGATCAAACAGTATGTGGTAGAAGTGCAACAAGACAATCTGTTCGGCGACATCGTCATCTCGCCGGGCAGAACCGACCTCCAGGGTGAGCTTTCAAGTGACACCCCCGAAGAAGCTAGGGGCTGACAAGGCCAGAGCCTCTCCCAAGGGTAAGAAAGGAGACACCTGATGGGACTCGATGTGAAAAAGTACAACCAAGAATTCCTGGATAAGGTGAAACAAGGGGAACCCGTCTACAACGACGCATCAGCCAAGTACAAAGTTGATATCAAGTTTCTGTCTGAGATCGATGCGCCCGACGACGCCACGCAGTACTGGCGCGTCATCGGCGTCCACCATTTGACAGGCACGGAGAACATGGGCAACCATCACGTCTACTGTGATGTGCTGGACGAAGAGGGCAAGCGTATCGAGAGGTCACGGCTGGTCCTGAATCAAGCGGACACAGATCCCGTTTTTGCTGTTGTGGACAAACCGGCCCACGAAGCCGGCACTAATTTCCCGATGTGGAAGGCCGATAAGGCAAACGTGGCCGTAATCTGGCCCGAAGACAATCCGCTTGCCAGCGAACAGGGGGTGGGGCTCAGCACTGGCCATCCCGACGAGGAAGTGGGCAATACCTTGTTTCATCATTCCTTCTACGTCGTATTCCAGCGGACGAACATCCCGGAAGATGGCGAAGATGGCGGCGGACACGGTGGTGGCAGTTCCCCACTGTCGCTAGAAGAGACCATCGCCTTGGTCGGGCAGTCGATGATCATCCCACTGAATCCCAATGCGATGTTCTACAAGTTCGCCAAAGAGAAGGGCCTGGGAGAGCGGCTTACCGCTGAATACGATGTGGAATACGAAGGCATAAAGTTCCGCGCCCAGATCTACGAAAACGGCATTGTCTACGCGCCGGTAGGCGAGTGGCACAAGACGGACGTGATCCCGCGCACGAATTGACCGTAATCGCCCAGGGCTGGCCCCTCTTACGCATCACGCAGACGCCGCTTGCCTACGACCACACCTTGGAGCCCGGCCCGTGGCCACGACAACAAAATCACGCCGCCGACAACCAAAATCCCGCCCAGAATCTGCCAGGCATCCAGCCGCTCGCCCAGCGCGATGTAGGCGACCATGGCGGCGAACGCAACCTCCGTCGAAGCCGCGATAGCCGCCACGCTGGCCTGCAGATACCGCAGGCCGGTGGTATACAGTCCGAATCCGGAGATGGTGGACAGCAGTATCAGCGCGGCATACCAACCCAACACCTGTGGTGAAAGGGGCCAGGGGATGGGGACTCGGATCTGAAAGGGGAGCAGAATCAAGGCTCCAAATCCGAAGGCGTAGAGGAGTATCGTCCAGGAACTGTAATTTCCGACCAGCTTCTTGCCGAACAGGCTGAACCCCCCATAGGCAAAGGCTGCCGCCAGAGTAATCGACAGCCCAAACAGACTAATCTGCGTCGCCCCCAGGCCATCGAGGCGGGCGATGAGAACCGTGCCGACGAAGGCCAGAACGATGGCGATGATTTTGCGCTGGGTCACTTGCTCCCGCCACAGCAGCCAGGCCATAATGGTGACAAAGATAGGCGCGTTAGCCTGGATGACCGTGGCCACCGACACGCCGTTGATCAGAACCGCCATATTCCACATTACGTGGAACATGCCGATGCTGATGGCCCCCATAGCCGCCAGCCAGGGCAGATCACGCCGCTTCACCCGCAACCGCTCGCGAGAGCCGAGCAGCAACATACCCACCAGCAGGCAGGTGAAGGTGCCCAGGTCGCGCCAGAAAGCCAGACCCCAGGGTGATATGCCGCTGCCGCTCACGATCAGGCTGATGAAGAGGCCCGAAGTCGACCAACAGGCTGTCGCCAGCACCACGAGTAGCAGGCCAATCCCTTTAGACCCTGCTTGCTCACCCATGGCTTAACCTGATCCATTCGGGGTGAGCGCCATAGCATTTACGTATCGCATGTTAAAGTCGGGGTCCAGATCCAGGTCGATTTGCTCGGCACGGGCGGCCAGTTTTTCGCCCAAGGCAAACCCCTCATCCGAGAGGAATATGGCCGCGCCCAGACCAGCGCCGTTGGGAATGCTCTCCACTGCCTCGCGGCGCACGGGTGGGATCATGCCCAGAGCCAGCACTGCCTCCACGTCGATCTGTCCGCCGAAAGAGCCGGTGAGTATAACTCGCTCCAAATCAGCCGGCTTCAAATCAAGCTCTCCCAGCAGAATGTCCACCGCGGCACGGATGGCCCCCTTGGCCTTCTGCAGCTCGCGCACATCCCACTGGGAGAGCGACAGATGTCCCTCAGTCGTCAGAGGGATGAAGCGCGCGCCGAGAGCGTCTTCGCCCATCCGGTCGGCAAACATTGGCGGATGGGGAGCAATGCGCCCACTGGCCTCGATGACGCCCGCTCGCCGCAGTTCATAGATCACGCTCAGCAGCCCAGAGCCGGTTAGTCCGACCGGCGGCTCGTCGCCGATGGTGTCGAATACCAACTCACCGCCGTCCAAGCGTACGTGGACAATGGCGCCATCCACCGCGCGGGTCCCACACGAGATATTCACTCCCTCAAAGGCAGGGCCGGCCGCCGTTGAGCCAGTGACGATGCGTCGGCCGTCAGTGATCATCACCTCGCCGTTGGTGCCCAGGTCAATGGCTGCCATTGGCCCCGGCGGATCCTCAAACCCGAAGTAGGCCAAGCAAGCCAACGCATCGGAGCCGACGAAGCCGCCAATCAAAGGGGGCAACGAAATCCGAGTACCCTCAGGGAAGATGTCCCTCATCAGGTACGCAGCATCCGGGACAGCAGTCTTGCTATGTGGTTGGAAAGGTAGTGCTGCCAGCGTATTCAACGGCAGGCGGACCAGCAGGTGATGCATGGCCACGTTGCCTACCGCTGTGGCCCGTTTCACCCGCTGCCGGACGCGAGGCGACAGCTTGAGCGAATCGACTGCCTGGTTGATGGAAGCCAGCGCCAGTCTATGCAGCCGCTCAGCGTCAGCCGGATCATCGGTGGCGGCCGCCAGCCGCGAGATGACATCGGCGCCGAAAACTGTCTGCTGATTGAGGCTGGCCGCCCCGGCGCACACTTGGCCGTCGTCCAACGTGGTCAAAAAGGCGGCCACGGTGGTGGAGCCCAGATCAATCGCCAGCCCCAATGGCACGTCGTCCTGCTTATAGCGGGTGCTGGCCCGGAAGATCTTGGTGGAGTAGACCACGATAGGTGCCAGAGTTACCTTGACGTCGTCCCCCACCCGGGCGCGACAGGCCAGCCGGTTGCCGATTGCCAGCTCACCGGAGGTGAGGTTTGCCAATTCTATTTCGTCGGGGGGGTGTACCCCCGTCTCGATCAACACCTTGCACTTACCGCAGGTGCCACGTCCGGCGCAGGGCTGCTCCAATGGCAACTCGGTGGCAGCGATCGCGTCGCCCAGCACGCTGTCGACCGTCGCCTCAACTGTTCTTAGCTTTTCGCCATAAATCACTTCAACTGTAGGCATAAACGAACCCTTCTGAGTCCCCTCTTCCAGATCATCTTCGTCCACCCAGTGAAAGCAGAACCAGCCCGCCGAATATCAACCCGATGCCAAGCACTGCGGACGTCGTGAGTTGCTCACCCAGCAGGACCACACCCAATGTGCCAGCGGTCAATGGTTCAGCCAGTGACAAGGTGACGGCAGCAGCCACGGGAATAGCCATTAGGCCACGGGCGAACAAGGCATATGCCGCTGCAGTGGCTACCAACCCCAAGTGCAAGGCGACGGCCAGGCCGCGCGGCTGTGCCAGCCAGCTCAGGTCTGCAACAAACAGTAGCGGAGCCAGGAGCACCGCGCCCAGGCAAAAAACGACGGCCATCACCGCGTCAGGAGGTCGTTCGTCGAGAAGTCCCTTGCTCGCCACAGCATACGTCGCATACGCAGCTCCGGCCCCGAGGGCCAAGACGATGCCCAATACATCGACGCTGAGGCTGCCGCCGGCAGCGACCAACAGGCTACACCCTGCAACGGCGAGCGCCGTTGCCATTGCCCACCGGCTCCCCGGGTGTTCACCTCGCACCAGAAACCCAAGCATTCCGGCCAAGATCGGCGCAGTCCCGATAGCCACTATGGTGGCTACCGCTACGCCGGTTTTCGCGACGCTGGTGAAAAAACATATCTGATACGCGGCCATACTGCCGCCTGCAACAGCGGTGGCCAGGGCTGGCCACCGCATACCACTTCGCAACGCGCCGCGAATCCCAGCCAGAAGCAGCAGGGCGATCCCACCAATTGCCAGGCGCATCGCGCCAATGGCTGCCGGCTGGGCCCCTGCCGGGGCCAGTGCCTGGGCCGTACCGGTCGTTCCCCATAGAACTGCAGCAGCCAACACGAACAATTGACCGCTCTTAGCCCGCGATTGGTCTTGCTGGTCCAATTACCAAACCAATGAGACACACTAATGGGTACAAACTACTGAACCGCTGATTCGAAAGAACAAGGCCCAATGGCACACTTGCCGCACACCTCAACCAGATCCAAATGTTCATAACGCTTGGCCACGCTGCGTAAACGCCGGTAGCAACGCTGCCTGTCAATGGGATCGTTCTCGTCCAAGGCATCGACCGGGCAACGTAGGATGCACTCCAGGCAGCTGCCGTCGTGGAAGTAGAGACATCGTTCCTTAGGCTTGGCTGCGGAAATGGGTAAGTCGGCGTCAATGACGACGCTGCCAAAACGACCAGCGCAACCGGAGTCGGTGATGATCATATGATGCAGCCCAAAACTCCCCAATCCGGCGATGACAGCTATGCTCTTATGGGACCAGTGACTGACCAGGCTGATCGGATCGAAGTTGTGGGTGGGCGGTTCGGCGGCGGCGCGAATTCCCTGATCGGCTAGGGACTCGATGAGGTGCTTCGTGATGCGTTCGATGAGGTGGTTCGTCTCAACGTAGGCCTCAGCCCATTCGCGGGCGACCTCCTCTCTGTCTTGGGCGTTGGCTTCGACCACCCAATAATCAAAGGGCAGGAAGAATGAGATGACCGAGTGAGCTCCGGGCAATAAGTCATCGGGCATCATATGGGTCGGCTGTGCCACGCGACGCAGGTCAGCAAAGCGTGGGTCATCAGCTTCAACAAAAGCGACCAGTGGTTCGCGATAATCAGTGATGTTACTTGCCTCGGCTACCTCGTGCTGGACGGTCCCGGTGATAAACTTGGCCAATTCCGTCGAGTCGTTATTTAGCATCATCTTGGTCTCCGTGAAGCTTCGGCTTGCCCCCTCTCCGGCCTATGCTATCCTGGGCGGTGAGGGGGTGAGCCCGTCTGCTCTTCTGCTGCTAAGACTTCTCGCACCTTGTCGTAAAAGTCTTGCACGTGACTGCTCATGATTTGTTCAGCCTGGTCGGCGTTTCCGGCCTTGATAGCCCCCACCAGGTCCAGGTGTTTTTCGACGGCGCCGGGCAAAAACTCAATGTGAGGCAATGCGAGGTACCATAGTCGCTGCGACAAACCAAAGAGATGATCCAGGGTCCGGGCCAGGTATTTGTTGTGCGCTGCCTGGGCAATAGCCTGATGGAATCTGTGATCAAAATCAAAAAGCCGTTGGCTATCCTCAGGCGGAATAGAGGATTGTTCCTGGCTCAGCGCTTCTAGCACGACCAGGTCATCGGGAGTGGCCCGCCGGGCAGCCAACCGGGCACAGAGCGACTCTAATGAAAGACGCATTTCGCTGATCCGCTCCAAGTCGGGAACGTCGAGCTCAGCGACGTACAGGCCGTGACGAGGGGTGATGATCACCAGATCATCGTGAGCCAGCAACTTAAGCGCCTCGCGCACCGGCACCAGGCCCATATCCAGGTCCTCGGCCAGACGTTGCTCATTGATGGCGGCACCTGGACCCAGTTCAAGGGTGATGATCTTCTCCCGGATCAGTTCGTAGGCGCGTTGGGTATCAACTGGCACCAACTTCATAGGGTTCACCTCTGCTCTCATATGCTGGCGGGCTCACCGCGCCAGACGTGGATTGCCCATAGCCTTGGCCCGGATGCGATACGTGTCCAGCCCGTCGGCCAATTCTTCGACGATAACCTGCGGGTTGTCGGCTCCAGAGCGGAGAGCCGCTCCCAAGGCACGCTCCTGGCTCAGGGCGCGGGCATGAACCAGCGCATCATCTGCTTCCTCGAACTCCTGTCGCTCGTCGTTGGTCTGTACGTAGTAGCCGAGCACCTCCAACCCCTCACTTGACAGCCGTGGGTAAACCAGAATCTCCTCCGTCACCATCACGCTGCCGGCGATGGCGCCCACCGCGTTGGCGACCTGATGATATTCTGGCAAGACCAGATCGGTGTGCAGTGCATCGGCGACGCCCCTCAAAAAGATGCTGGCTGGCGCGCCGATACCAATGATGGGTTGTCGCAGCCGGAAGCTGGTCTCCAAGTGTGGATGAGCGGGGTACAAGCTGTTGTAGAAGAACCAGCGCCCTATGTCCTTATCCTCAGGCAAGGCAGGTGGCGGCAGGACCTTACCGCTCAGAAAAACAACGATGGCATGGACAATAGCTTCGGTCATCAGTGCCCAGACTCGCTGGCGGAGTTCGGTCGGCTCCCAAAACTGGAAACGGGAGAAAACATCCAGAGCCAATGATGCTGCCTCAATGTCCCAGGGAGTGTAGTGGCCCTCGACGTGAAGCAGGTCGGTCGGGGTGAGACCTGATTTGCCAATGATCTCCTGGCGCAGCAGCTCGCGAGCGTCGACCTGGGCTACGTGGAGCAAGTCGAGCCGCTTGAGAATCTCCGGCACAGGCTGTGGTCCATCGTGCAAAAAATCGACCAAGGATTTTTGATGCGCTGTCTTCAACAGACTCTCGTCCGGTTCGCGTAACAGGAACCAGTATTCCAACCATTCTGGGGTGGCCTGGGCCCAGGTCCGCCTCGACAGGGCTTTCAGGCGGCCGTTGATTTGGGGGTGCTCACACGCCAGGTATGCCAAGGGGGCCACTCGTTCGGGACCGATGTTGAGTTCCTTGTCGCGTCCCAGGCTGATATGGCTGTCGCCGCCCAGGGCGATGGAGAGCAAATTGGCAGCCTTAACCGCT
>JAUVPY010000072.1 GCA_030598425.1 Anaerolineae bacterium | reverse complement strand
TTCAGATCGCCTGCTCGTTTTCCCATCTCTCTACATCAGAAATCACGCACAACTGGCTTCACTTCTCGGAATACAGGGGAGTGCTCCGTATCTCGGGAACATCAGTTTAGTCACATAGACCGTCGCCGGGCGGTCTGTGGTTTATTTTACCAATAGGATCTTTGAGTTTTGTGTCTGGTTTTTTATCGCGCATCTAGTGGGTAAGCTAAACAAGGAGTGAATGGACGCATGTCGTACAACCCGGAGTCGAAAAGCTACGCTCGAATCCCCGATGTGCTTGAGCTTCCCAAGCTAATCGAAGTGCAGCTCAAGTCGTTTCACTGGTTCCTCGAGGAGGGGCTCACCGAACTCTTTCAGGAAATCTCGCCAATTGTCAGCTTCAACAAAAATCTGGAATTGCATTTTCTCGGTTACCGGTTCGACGATCCCAAGTACCCAGAGAACGAATGTCGCGAACGCGATATGACGTATGCCAGTCCCTTGTGGGTGAACGTGCGTCTCATCAACAAGGAGACGGGCGAGATTCAAGAGCAGGAAGTCTTTACGGGCGACTTCCCGCTAATGACCGAGAATGGCACCTTTGTCATCAATGGCGCCGAGCGGGTTGTGGTCTCGCAGCTTATCCGGTCGCCAGGGGTGTATTTCACGGCCGAAGAAGATCGGGTAACGGGACGCTCGCTATGCTCTGCCAAGCTCATTCCTAATCGAGGCGCTTGGTTGGAATTCGAGACCTCCAAGCGGGATATCATTTCGGTCAAGGTGGATCGCAAGCGCAAACTGCCGGTGACAATCCTCTTGCGAGCAGTTGGCTATGGCGCGGACGAGGAGTTGTTTGAGTTGTTCGGGGATGTGGATATTATGTCCGATCACTCCTACATCGCGACCACGCTGGAGCGCGACCCTACCAAGTCGGTGGACGAGGCTTTGCTCGAGTTCTACAAGAAGCTCCGCCCTGGCGACCCGCCAACCCTCGATAACGCCAACAATTTCCTGGATTCGCTTCTCTTCTCACCACGTCGCTATGATCTGGGCAAAGTGGGGCGCTACAAACTGAATCGCCGCTTGGAAACCGATGTGCCGTTTGATCAGCGTACTCTCACCAAAGAGGACTTGGTGAAAGTCGTGGCCCATATGATCCTCATCAACAACGGTGTGGATGAACCGGATGACATCGACCACCTGGGTAACCGGCGGGTCAAGACAGTCGGTGAACTGATTCAGAATCAACTGCGGGTAGGACTGCTGCGTATGGAGCGTGTCGTGCGCGAGCGTATGTCCATCCGCGATCCGGAACAAGTGACGCCGATGTCGTTGATCAACATTCGACCCGTGGTCGCCGCCACCCGCGAGTTCTTCGGTGGCAGCCAGCTTTCGCAGTTTATGGACCAGACCAACCCGCTGGCCGAGTTGACGCACAAGCGCACGTTAAGCGCCCTGGGACCTGGTGGTCTGCGCCGCGAGCGAGCTGGCTTCGATGTACGTGACGTTCACCACAGCCACTACGGCCGTATCTGCCCTATTGAGACCCCAGAAGGTCCCAATATCGGCCTGATTGGTCGGCTGGCCACCTTTGGGCGCGTCAACGAGTATGGCTTTATTGAGACTCCCTATCGCAAAGTCGCCAGTAGGATTGCTCACGAGGATGCGGATGCCCTGGTCGACAAGACCCTGCGGGCACCGGTAGTAGATCCTGATTCCGGTGAAGTGGTTGCTGAAGCCGACACTGAAATAGATGAGGACATGGCGATTCGGATTGCGCAGTTGCCCTTGGAAGAGACGGTAAAGATCAGGCCGTTTGTAACTGACGAGATTGTTTACATGTCGGCCGACGAGGAAGACCGTTTCACGATCGCACAGGCCAACGCCGAGTTGGATGAAAAGTGGCAGTTCGTCAAGCCGCGCATCAGCGTGCGCCGACACCAGACCTTCCTTCTCGAAAGCGTCGAGCGCGTTGACTATATGGACGTGTCTCCTAAGCAGATCGTGGGGATCAGTGCTGCACTCGTCCCCTTCTTGGAGCACGACGACGCCAACCGGGCGCTGATGGGTTCCAACATGCAGCGTCAGGCGGTGCCCCTCATCCAGCCGGAGGCGCCGATGGTAGGTACCGGTATGGAATATCAGGCTGCCATTGACTCCGGCCAGGTAGTGGTTGCCGAAAAGGCGGGCGAAGTGGTCAGCGTCACCGGTAGCTCCATCACCATACGTGAAGAAGATGGAAACGAGCGTGTCTACGCCTTGCGTAAGTTCAATCGCTCCAACCAGTCTACTTGCATTGACCAGCGTCCGGTCGTCTGGAAGGGCGAATATGTTGAAGAAGGTCACGTTCTGGTCGACTCAAGCTCTACCCAACACGGAGAGTTGGCACTCGGGCAGAATGTGTTGTGTGCCTTTCTGAGCTGGGAGGGCGGCAATTATGAAGATGCCATCCTCATCAGTGAGGATTTGGTGCGGCACGACAAGTTTACCTCGATTCACATCGAGAAACATGAAGTGGAAGCACGTGACACCAAGCTCGGCCCCGAGGAGATCACCCGCGATATTCCCAACGTAGGTGAGGAGGCGTTGAAGGACCTGGACGAGGGGGGTATTGTACGGGTAGGTGCAGAAATGGGGCCAGGCGATATCTTGGTCGGCAAGATCACACCCAAGGGCGAGACTGAGTTGACCCCCGAGGAGAAACTACTGCGAGCCATTTTCGGCGAAAAAGCACGTGAGGTAAAAGACTCGAGTCTGCGCTTGCCGCACGGTGAAAAGGGCATCGTGGTTGACGTAAAAGAGTTCAGCCGCGATGAACATCGAGACCTGCCTGCCGGCGTGGATAAGATGGTGCGCGTTATGGTGGCTCAGCGCCGCAAGATCACCGAAGGCGACAAGATAGCTGGTCGCCACGGCAACAAAGGCGTCATCTCCAAGGTTGTCCCGGTCGAGGATATGCCCTTTATCGAGGATGGCACCCCAATTGAGTTGATTCTGAATCCATTGGGTGTGCCGGCGCGTATGAATATTGGACAGATCCTTGAGACCCATCTCGGGTGGGCTTCATCACGCTTGGGATTTCGGGCTATTTCCTCGGTTTTCGACGGCGCCCACGAAGATGAGATTGCAGCCGAGCTGGCGCGGGCCTGGATGATTGACCGTGCCTGGGATATCATCACTGATCGGGCTTGGGTGTGGGCGGAAGAACAGGGCTACACTGAGGAAGATCTAGAGAGCGAATACGACGTCCGAACCATCTATCTGACCGAATGGTTGGGAGAATTAGGATATGATGAAGAGCGTCTCGCTCTTGACCAGGTGTATGCCCGCCGTGCCGTCCTGCGCGAATGGCTGGCAGAAAGGGGCTATGATCCTGACTTCCTGCTGGCATTTGAGGGTGACCGTCGTCCAGACTCGATTGGTATTCCGGCTCGCGAAGCAGTCCGTGTCGCCTGTCTGCGAGAATGGCTGCACATGATCCACGATCGTTCTATGAGATACGCGGGCCAGCGCTACGAAGGGGTGCTAGATGGTGTAAACCTGGAGGATCTAGGCGACGAGGAAGTTGATAAACTTGCTGTCCAGGTTACCCGCAAAAGCGGTATCCCCTTGCCGACAACGGGTAAGATGGTCTTGTATGATGGCAAGACGGGGGAACCCTACGACCGATCGGTGACTGTAGGCGTCATCAATATGCTCAAACTGGCTCACCTGGTTGAAGACAAGGTCCACGCGCGATCAACTGGTCCATACTCCCTAGTGACGCAACAACCGCTAGGCGGTAAAGCGCAGTTCGGTGGCCAGCGCTTTGGCGAGATGGAGGTATGGGCATTGGAGGCTTACGGTGCTGCCCATACGCTGCAAGAAATGCTCACTGTCAAGAGTGACGATGTGGCGGGCCGCGTGAAGACGTACGAGGCCATCGTCAAGGGTGAACCGATTCAGGAGCCTGGCGTGCCCGAGTCTTTCCGAGTGCTTGTCAAAGAGCTTCAGTCGCTGGGACTATCGGTGGAAGTCATCTCCGACAGCGAAGAGCGCACCCAGTTTGGAAAAGAAGACCGAAAAGAGAAGATGCCAAAGCTGGGGCTGGGACTGGGGTTTAAGATTCCAAGCTCTCCACGCTAAGAAGAGTCGGATGAGTCGCAACCGAACCGTGGTTGAGATTTGACAGTCTCCTTTATTTATGCTAAGATTAGCTTTCGTGGGTTTTGAAAGCGGGGTTCGATCGAACCTGCCTACGGGGGCGGCATAGGGAAGCCGCTTCCGGCCCACAGAATACCGAACTCAAAGAGCTGGTGGGCCTTTGAGTGGACAACTGCAGACGAGCGAGGCCATCGTGCACTTGCAGTCCCCCTGGTACACCAATATCCAATAAGGGTACTTCGGGGAAGGTACCGGTGGCCTCGTCCAATGCCTGAAAACTGAAGGGAGGCTCCATTGCCGACAATTAATCAGCTTGTGCGCAAAGGACGCAAAGCCAAACGCAGCAAAAGCAATGCCCCGGCATTGCGGTACACCTTCAATGCTCTCAAGGGGAAAATGACTCCTCGACCGAAGGGAGCGCCCCAAAAACGGGGTGTGTGTACCCAGGTGCGAACCATGACGCCCAAAAAGCCGAACTCGGCGTTGCGCAAGATCGCGCGCGTGCGCTTGACGAACGGTATCGAAGTGACAGCCTACATTCCGGGCGAGGGGCACAATCTGCAGGAGCACTCGGTGGTGCTGATACGCGGCGGTCGCGTGAAAGACCTGCCCGGCGTTCGTTACCACATAGTACGCGGAGCCCTGGATAGCACCGGTGTAGATAACCGCAGGCGAGCCCGCTCCAAATATGGTGCCAAGCGTCCAAAGAGCTAGTGTCCTGTCAACCATGAATTGAGGAGCTAGCACGCCCACGTGCGGCCCGGCATCTGGGGATGCCTACTCCTCAAATGAGCCTTGACAGACCACTAATATGCTCAGCAGCTACGAGGTGAAAGATGCCAAGACGGAATCGTCCGCCCCGGCGTGTCATCGAGCCGGACACGAAGTATAACAGTGAATTAGTTGCCCGATTTGCCAATAGACTGATGCGCCACGGCAAAAAGAGTACGGCCTTTCGAATTGTCTACGATTCCTTCGATATTATCGAGGAGCGTAGCAAGAAGCCGCCTCTTGATGTTTTTGAACAGGCTTTAAAGAACGTAACGCCGTTGCTCGAAGTCCGCCCGCGCCGTGTGGGGGGCGCCACTTACCAGATCCCGATTGAAGTGCGGGTCGAGCGGCGTATGAGTCTGGCAATCCGCTGGTTGTTGCAGAGCACCAGCCAGCGCCCCGGCAAGTCTATGGCGGAGAAGCTTGCCAGCGAATTGATGGATGCGGCCGCCGGCCAGGGGGCGAGTATCAAGAAACGGGACGACACCCACCGCATGGCCGAAGCCAACCGTGCCTTTGCTCACTATCGTTGGTAGGTGACAAAGGCCGCCTGTCGATATCTCGCATCCCTTTAGTAATTTAGTCACGGATTCACCCTCTTTAGTTGATCGGGCAAAGTCCAAAGCGCGTCTGTTTTTGAGCGTTGCTTTGGGCTTTGAGTATCTATAGCGAATTGAAAAAGCAATCTGATGGCCAAAAAGACCCCGCTCGAGCGGGTGAGAAATATCGGTATCATCGCTCATATTGATGCCGGTAAGACAACTATAACCGAGCGTATCCTTTTTTACACCCAGAAGATCCACCGCATGGGTGAGGTCCATGATGGTGCCGCTACCATGGATTGGATGGCGCAAGAGCGGGAACGTGGTATCACGATCACCGCTGCTGCCACGACCTGCTTTTGGAATGATCATCAGGTTAACATCATTGATACGCCCGGTCACATTGATTTCACGGCCGAGGTGCAGCGTTCGTTGCGGGTGCTCGATGGCGGGGTGGTCGTCTTTGATGCCGTGGCTGGTGTTGAGCCCCAGTCGGAGACAGTGTGGCGGCAGGCCGACCGCTTCAACGTGCCGCGCATCTGCTTTGTGAACAAAATGGACCGCGTCGGCGCCGACTTCGAGCGAACCATACAGATGATTGTGGATCGCCTCGGGGCGCAACCGGTGGCCATACAAATGCCTATGGGTGCGGAAGCTGCATTTTCCGGCATCATCGACCTGATAAAGATGGAAGCCGTTACGTATGTTGACGACCTCGGCACAAAGTCTGAGGAGACCGAGATACCTGAGGCCTACCGTGAAGACGCAGAACAACTGCGCCGCGAGCTAGTTGAGCGGGTGGCCGAAACCGACGAAGTGCTGACCGAAAGGTTTATTTTGGAAGAAGAGATTACCCAGGAGGAATTACGAACTGGCCTGCGACAGGCGACCATCAGCGGGCAGTTGGTGCCCGTCCTGTGTGGTTCGGCGCTTAGAAATAAGGGTGTCCAGCGGGCAATCGATGCGGCGGTGGACTACCTACCTTCACCTTTGGAAGTACCTCCCATTGTGGGACAAGATCCAAAGACCGAGGAGCCAGTTGAGTGTCCCTCAGATCCCAATGCGCCCTTTGCTGCCTTGGCTTTTAAAATCGTGACTGATCCATATGTCGGCCGTCTGGCTTATATTCGAGTTTACTCTGGTGCGGTAAAGGCTGGGTCCAACACCTTCAACGCTACCAAGGGCAAAAAGGAGCGTGTGGGGCGGCTGCTGCAAATGCACGCAAACCAGCGACAGGAGATTGACTCGCTCTCAGCCGGAGACATTGGAGCGGTGGTCGGCTTAAAACAGACCTTCACTGGGGATACTCTGTCTGACCCCAGCCGCCAAATCGTTCTGGAGGCAATCAGATTCCCGGAGCCGGTGATATCAGTTGCCATCGAGCCGAGAACCAAGGCTGACCAGGACAAAATGGCTGGTGCATTAAAAAAGCTGGCTGAGGAGGACCCCACCTTTGAGGTGCGAGTTGATGACAACACGGGCCAGACCCTCATCTCCGGTATGGGTGAGTTACACCTGGAAGTGTTGGTCGATCGTATGCTTCGTGAGTTTCGCGTGGTGGCTAAGGTGGGACGTCCCCAGGTGGCCTACCGCGAGACGATCACGCGTCCGGCTCGCGCCCAGGGGCGCTTTGTGCGCCAGACAGGCGGGCGGGGGCAATATGGTGACGTAGTTCTGGAAATCGAACCTCTGCCCAAAGGGACTGGTTTTGAATTTGAAAACAAAATCGTTGGCGGTGCGATTCCCAGAGAATATATCCCGTCCGTAAAAAAGGGAGTGACCGGCGCCCTCGAAAGTGGTGTGTTGGCCGGTTACCCAATGGTTGACCTCAAGGCCACGCTGGTTGACGGAGCTTATCACGAAGTCGACTCCTCAGAGATGGCCTTTAAGATCGCCGGCTCAATGGCGCTGAAAGAAGCGGTGAACAAAGCTGGCCCTGTCTTGATGGAACCAATTATGCATGTTGAGGTTGTCAACCCGGAAGAATTTACAGGGGATGTTGTTGGCAACTTGTCGTCTCGGCGCGGCAACATAGATGGGATGGAACCCCGGGGCACGGGTATACAAGCTATTCAGGCTCACGTTCCCCTGGCCGAGATGTTCGGCTACGCCACCGATTTACGATCGATGACACAGGGGCGGGGCACTTTTACGATGGAGTTTGATTATTACGATGAGGTGCCGGAGGCCCTGGCTAAGCAGATTTTGTCAGGCTGGCGTAGGTAGCTGACCAAATTCATGGTGTAGATTTGCCATGAGATCTTTTTTGCCTATAATAATTTCGTTTGCCTAATGAGGCTATTATCTTTGCGATATGGAGGACAGCAGCAATGGCGAAGGAGAAATTTGTACGAGACAAGCCGCACGTGAACGTGGGGACGATAGGGCACGTGGACCACGGGAAGACGACATTGACGGCGGCGATGACGAAAGTGTTGGCCATGAAAGGGTGGGCAGACTTTCGGGCGTTTGAGTCGATCGACAACGCGCCGGAGGAGAAGGCGCGGGGGATCACGATAGCGATAGCGCACGTGGAGTACGAGACGGAGAAGCGGCACTACGCGCACGTGGACTGTCCTGGGCACGCGGACTACATCAAGAACATGATCACGGGTGCGGCGCAGATGGATGGGGCGATTCTGGTGGTGAGTGCGCCGGATGGGCCGATGCCGCAGACGCGGGAGCACATCTTGCTGGCGCGGCAGGTGGAAGTGCCGGCGATGGTGGTGTACCTGAACAAAGTGGACATGATGGATGATGAGGAGTTGTTGGAGCTGGTGGAGTTGGAGCTTCGAGAGCTGTTGACGAGCTACCGGTTCCCCGGGGACGACATACCGATGGTGCGTGGCAGTGCGTTGGAGGCGTTGGAGTGTGGCAGCGATGATCCGGAAGCGGCGGAGTATGAGAGCATCTGGGAGTTGCTGCGGGTGGTGGATGAGTATATTCCGACGCCGGAGCGTGACATAGACCGGCCGTTCTTGATGCCGATCGAGGACGTGTTCTCGATCAAGGGCCGGGGCACGGTGGTGACGGGTCGCGTGGAGCGCGGGGTGGTCAAGGTCAACGAGGAAATCGAGATAGTCGGCTTGCAGGAGACGCGCAAGCGGGTGGTGACCGGCGTGGAGATGTTCCGCAAGCTGCTGGATCAGGGGCAGGCGGGTGACAACGTTGGGTGTCTGCTGCGCGGCATCGACCGGGAGGAAGTGGAGCGGGGGATGGTGCTGGCCAAGGCGGGGAGCATCACGCCGCACACGACGTTTGAGAGCGAAGTGTATGTGTTGAGGAAGGACGAAGGTGGGCGCCACACGCCGTTTTTCCAGGGCTACCGGCCGCAGTTCTACGTGCGGACGATGGACGTGACGGGCTCGGTGGAGTTGCCGGAGGGCGTGGAGATGGTGATGCC
>JAUVPY010000215.1 GCA_030598425.1 Anaerolineae bacterium | reverse complement strand
GCGTGCGCTTGAGGCTGTCGATGGCATCCGGGCGCGGTAAGAAGTGAGGCGGCAGCGCATTCACCCCGTGCAGGGGCGCCAGGTCGGGCAGGGGCTTCTTGAGGTTTCGATCTACCAGCTCCCCCAATGCAGCAGCATAAGGCCGGCTCTTTCGAAAGTCGATGCAGTGAACTTTGGGAAACACGGAGGGCAAGAGGTCATAGTCGCCCAGGCGCAGGATGGGGATCACCACCTTGCAAGTGGCCAGCGCAAACTCCCACTCGTAGCGCACGTAGTCCGACTCAACCGCTTTTGGACCGACGACCAGGATGAGCCGATCCACGGCCGCGATGGCGTCGCGGATCTCCTGCAGAAAGGTGCGGCCGCGGCTTTCCATCGCTTCGCGATCCCACCACACGTCGAAGCCAGCCTCGGTCAGATCATTGTAGAGCCCCTTGACGAAGGGCTCGTCGTCATCGCGGGCGTAGGAGATAAAGATATCGGCCAATTTCGCTCCCCTCCTATTACGTCGTAGCAGTACGCGGCACCGGGTCCGTTAGATGGAACTGATAGCGAAAAGGAAAAACTAGCAACGAATTACACGAATTCCCACTAATGTTATCATTTATTCGTGTTAATTTGTGCAATTCGTGGCTCAGAAATCTAATTCCCATTGTGTGGACTCACTATGTGGACCCACTGCCTCAGTACGCATATTGCGTCGAATACAGAGATTCACCCTTGCGATCAAATACCGACAGGCTCAGTCCTTCCAGATCGGTCGTCACCCGCGTGAAGTTATCGGTGGCCTGGAGAGGGCTGGAATTCACCACCACGTACTCGTGCTCTGAGCTGGACGCCAGCGAGCCGCTCAGCAGAGATTTCCGCCAGGAGCGGTGCGGATAGGGCCAGAAGAAGGGGGACGAGACGATGGACAGAGCCTTGAAGTCTGGCGCCCCGGGGCTGATCAGCTCAGCCTTCATGGAGAGATGGTAGTCCCCGGCCAGGAAGACAACGCGCTTCACACCTTCGCAGCGGATGTGGTCCAGAACCTCGGTGCGCTGCCCCACAAAGCCGCCCCACTTGTCGGCCCGATCTTCCATGGAGGCTGTGTCCGGGAAAAAGGGAACGGCCGTCACCACGAACTTGGCCCGCCCGGAGCCATCGGCCAGCCAGCCTTTCAGCGCTTCCAATTGCAGGGGGCGGACGATCTCCCGTTCGTCCGGGTTGTCGCTCAGATACCGCTCCGTGCGCGTATCGGTCGCGAAGAAATCGCAGCAGCCGTCGCTGAACGTATACCACAGCTTATCCGGCACGCCGACCATCCGGTTCGGCCCCGACATGGTCATCAGCGGGCTGTGGCTGGCCTGGTAGGTGAGATAAGCGTGCACCGCCGAGGGGTACTTGACCATCCAATCACGGGTGCTCGCGTTCGCCGGCCAGGCATCTTCTATCTCGTGGTCGTCCAGCGTCATATAGGTTGGCACGCGACTCATCAGCTCGCGGATATGGGGTTGCGAAAAAGCGGCCCGATATCGGGCGTTATACTCGTCCAGCGTCTCGTCGGGCGCGATCACGTTCAGATCGTCGGCGTATATCTGGTCACCCAGCATAACGAGCAGATCCGTCTGGCCCCCTCCGTCGATTTGGCGCAAGATCGAGCGAAATGTCTTGTCCCCCCGGCTGTCAAACCACAGACCGCCAAACAGGCGTAACAGGTAGCGGCAGGAACCAAACACAAAGGAGCGCGGCCGTGACCCGTCCGTCGCGCCCGTTCGAAACTCCGCAGCGCCGATGCCGGGCCCGATGGCGGACCAATCCAGCGGGTAGCCGGGGCCGAGATCCTCCAGGTCCAGGTCGGAGAAGATATAGCCCACCTGGTACACGTACCCGGTCTCCGGCGACAGATCGTCAAACATCACCACGCCCGTCATATCGAAGTTGGGGTTCATCTTGAAGAAGACAGGTTGGCGGAAACGGGATGAGCTGGCGGGTCGTATTCGGGCCACGCCGAAAGTCCGCCGCGGCCCCTCGCCGGTCGGCTCCATCACCCCCCGGCCCCAAACGCGGGCCGTCTCCCCCGTCGTTGCCCCCACAATAGGTCCTACCGTAAGTGGCTGAACATCCATTGTAATCCCTCCCAATATGAATCTAATGCCTGCCCATTTCCCCGGAAGCTAAGAGGCGCAAGCTTCCGGGAAAATTGCCCGGTAGACAGGTCTCCTTATCCCGCGTCTGCCCCGTTGCCCAACCGCCCCGTAACCAGCCAATAGCCGAAGGCCACCGTTAACACCAGCACCGGCGCAAAGGCCACGACGATGATCAAATACTCGACCGGGCGGTGTGCCCAGGCGCCGGTGGGTAGGGTGGCAAAGGCGAACAGCAGCGCCGAGTAGGCGGCGACCGTCAGCGTCAGCGTGCCCAGCCAGCCGCGCCAACGGGCGCCCTTAAAAAAGCCATAGACAAAAATCAGCGCCAGGATGGCGTTGAGCGCGTCGATGGCCCCCACGCCGACAAAGAAGTTGACGGCCTGCTCGGACCAACCCCCGGCCGGCGGTGGGGCTGGAAAGGTCATCTCCCCGGTTGTTTCCAGCACGACGCTGGCGCGCCCGATGCCGACGAGATGCAGCGCCTGGATGAAGCCATAGTAGGCGACCAGAATCTTGGCCAACCTGCTATCTGGGTTGCTCATTTGACGAACTCGTTGTTCATGTTTCACTATCGGACAATTCTGTATAACTTGACAACTCAGTATAACCTGCGTTGCAAGTGCAGGTGTACCACGAATAGACAAATCGCACGAATTCTCTTGAGAAGAACGTTCGGTTAGACTCCCTGTAGGGTGTTGCTGGCACCACGTGACAACGAATTCCAGGATTTATCGAATTACAGGACCCACCCTCGCCGAAATGATGGTGGCCATTCATTCAGTCCTCTTCGTTCAATCCTCCAATTCGTTGTAGAGTTTCGGCACCACCAACTCAGTCTAGGGTCTATCTGTCCGGCAACACCTCAGAGAGGGACCACCAATCCACCAATCTCCCAACCAACCATCCATCCACCCATCCATCCAACCCCCTCACTCATACCCCGGACACCCAATGCGCGCCGCGTCCTCGCGGGACGCCGGAAAGGCCACACAGTCCCGGGGCGGGGTGTCGTGGATCAGACAGCGGGTGCCCCCTCGCTCCGCATCTCTTTCCAGGAAGGGACAGTCACCGACGACCTCGTCGCCGGTGTTGGGATCCACCGGGAAGTCGTACTCCCGGTCGTGGTAGACGGCGCGGGCGACCCAGGCCAGGATATCGTCCCGGCCCTCGCGCTCCCAGCGGCGCACGTCCTCTTCGTCGACGTACAGCTCGTGCTCGATGCCCAGCAGACTACAGCATATGCCGCAGCGTTTGCAGTTGAATCCGTCTAAACGCATGATAATCTGGTCCATATCCTGCAACCAGCCATCCTCCAACTTTCCACTAATTCTATAATCTTAACTTGACATAACCATAACATCCCGACACTTCGGATGTAGCGCTTACGTTGTTTGCTGACTTCGGCGAAAAGCCCACTCGATGATCCCCGGTTCCTTGGCAGCGGACGTGCACAGATAGCGTGCCCTGGGCTTGACACCGATGCGGCCAATGTCCAGCCGGTCGGCATCCCAACAGGTTTGAACCGTGATCTCCGCCTGGGTGATATCCCGGCTGTGGTGAACACAGGCATATACCAGGCGCTCCAGGTCCCCGTCGGACAGCGTAATAAGCGAGCCGTTGAGCGTTCGCACAAATTCGGCGGCCCGTTGGCCGTGATCGGGGTCAAAGCCATCGTCGTGACGCTTCGAGTCGTGCAGATACGCGAACAGCTCCACCACTTCGGGGTCGGCGCCGGTCAGTTCGGCCAGCCGAAGGCCGTTCTCGCGTACCCGGTCCCAGTGGGCGACGCCGTGGATGCCGTCCGGGGACAATGCGAACTCTTTGCGAATGACCTCTATCAGATCTTGGGAAACACCCATTTCTTGACGCTGCTTCAATCTGTCTTACCTTTCTCCGCCAGGTTCCAGCTCACCTTCCCGCAGTTGCAGCGCACGGCGCTGTCTTTGGTCCCCGTCCTCGCCACGCGCAGCATACTCCCGCAGTTGCTGCACGTGAACAGACCATATAAATCCTGAAAGGCCTCAACCACCGGCTGGAAGTCTTGCTCGGTGAAATTTGACCAGGCGTTGTAATGCACGTTGGCGTTCACCGCCCACTGCTCGGCGTTCGACCTGGCGAAGACCTGGCCGGCTGTGCTGTCCAGTTCGTTCAAGGCCGCAATCTGGTCCCGATTATCCCAGGAGTTTTCTGCTTTCTTGGCCTTTTTCAGAAGCGTGTTGTACTGGTTCATAGCGGCCGGCAGGAAATCGCCCAGCTCCCAGCTCCCGCTTATCCTGTAGGGTACCGGCGCGCCCAGCGAGTCACACACCGTGCTGAAGAACTCCTCCGAACCGCGCCGCAGCCTGGCGGCCGCATCCGGCACGTCCTGCTTTTTGAGCGCTTGGTCGATGCGGTCCCACATATCCGCTTCGTGGTTGACCTGGGGCCCGGTGTCGATGTTCCAGTTGTAAAGCTCAACCCGGCCCCGCCCGGTCACGATCCCCTCGACCTGGAGTTGCTTGGCCCAAGTTTTGTCGTGGGTGGTGATCAGGAATTGCCGGTCGGGGAACGAGGTGGCCAGCAGTCGGCAGATCTCTCTGCGGTGCTCGGCATCGACGGACATGACGACGTCGTCCAGGATGATCAGGTTGATCACGCGCTCGGTCAATTGCTCGGCCAGCGCCATGTAGAGGCACAGCCCCATGCTGTCTTGATGACCTTCGCTGTGGAGGGCGTGCGGCGGATGGGTGCCGCGCCCGTGGAAGTCCACCGCGAAATCAACCCCGGCCCCCTTGGGCTTGAGCCGGGCGCGAAAGGCGTCCTCATCCGTTCCGTGAAGCTCCCGATATAGCTCGACAAACCGATCTCGAACGTCGTCGTAGAGTCTTCCCAGGACCCGGTCGCGCGCCTGGAGGAAGCTGTCCAGTAAGATCTCGGCCCTTTGGTGCGACACATAGGCTCGCCGGTAGGCTCCTTTGGCTATCTCAAGCGCCTTCAGATTCTCCTCGAGACGGGTCAGGCTGTCCCAGGCGGTCTGCTCGGGGGAGGCCTCTGGATAGCCGGCCTTCAGCGCTGCCTCGAGACGGGTCAGGGTCTCGGCCAGGTCCGAGGGGGCGAGCAAACGTTGGACCTGCTCCGGGGGGAAGCGGGCGTCTGGATAGGCCTCGATGGGGGCGCTCAGCACGTCCTCCAGGTCGGCCAGATCGCGTGCCCAGGCGCCAAGACGCGGCAGGTCGGCGTCGTCTGGGACCTCGGCCATCCCCGCCGCCTGGATGACGCGCCCCACGCTCGCGACGGTGGCCCGAACCTGGCCGATGAGGTTGGAAGCCAGGTTCTGGATGCGTTCCTGGTGGTGGGCCGCCGTCTGGGCGTCCGATAGTCGCCCTTCCAGGCGCTCTCGCAGCTCCCCCGGTCCCCAGGCTGTGTCTCACAGCGGGCAATCGCCCGATTCGTCGAGCAGCGCCAGGCCCAATTCGGTCAATTGC
>JAUVPY010000248.1 GCA_030598425.1 Anaerolineae bacterium | reverse complement strand
GTGACGGTTAATCTGGCTGGCCAGGTGGCACAGGACGCGGGCGAGCCTTTTGAGGGAGATCTGGGGGCGCTTCGGTCAGCAGATTGTGTGGTTGCAGTCGGCGTGGACCTGGTTGAGAACCACCAGGTCGCCGGGTTCTTCATCAAGCGCGCCCTACCGAACGGAACGAAACTGGTTGTGATAGATCCCTTCGATAACGGACTGCACGACCTGGCGGATTTCTCGCTGCGCCCGGAAAAGGGAACCGATCACGACCTGCTCCGCGGGATTTCGTCGGCCATCGTGAATCTTGGGTTGGCCAAGCAAGACCCGGCCAATTCAGCCGATCTCGCTAAGGTCTCTCTCCAAGACGCCAGCCAGGCGACTGGTGTTCCTCCCGAAGCCATCCGCGACGCAGCACAAATGATCGCGGTTTCCGAAAAACCGGCCTTTGTCTTCGGCAAGGGCGTTACTGGCCAAGGCACGCCACAGGTACTGACGGCACTGCTTGAACTGGCACGTCTGGTCGGAGCCCTGGGTACTGAACAATCAGCCGTCATCGGCACCAAAGGGCAGGCCAACAGCACCGCTGCCTACATGTATGGCCTGGATATGACCTTTGAGATAAACGGTCACCAGGCTGTCTACTTGGCCCTGGGAGATGATAAGGTAAGCCACCGGCTGTTGCGGCGTCTAGAGGCGGCACCCTTCATCGCAGTCCAGGCCAGCTACGCCTCACCCTTGACCGCGCAGGCGGACGTGGTACTCCCAGTAGAAATGTGGGCCGAGCAGGAGGGGCACTACCTCAACCTGGAAGGACGACCGCAGGAGGCCCATCGGGGTCTAACCCCTCCACCTGACTCATGGTCCAACGTCAAAGTCTTGGAAGCGGTTGCCGCCAGGACAGGATACGTGCTGGATATCGACTGGAAGAAAGCTCTGAAAGACCGAGTTCCCACTACAATAACCCGTAATCAGTAGGCAAATGCCAGATGCACGAGACTGGCTGCCGACTGCGAACAAAGGAGTGCAGGCATGACTAAACCCAAGATTGCAAGCGATTGGCTGGCGGCGTGTGCTGGGTGCCACATGTCACTACTAGACATTGATGAGCGCATTGTCGAGCTTGCCAAGCTGGTCGATATCCGAGCGACGCCCATCACCGACCTGAAGGAACCCGATGAGGAGGGAGTTGATGTCGGGATTCTGACCGGCGCTGTCAACACGACAACCAACGAGGAAGTGGCTCACACGATGCGAGAGCGATGCAAAATCCTGGTGTCATTGGGGGATTGCGCCGTCTTTGGCGGTGTGGTTGCTATGCGCAATTTCTTCGAGATAGAAGATGCGCTGCGCAGAGCATACATCGAAACCGAGAGTACCGACGAAGAAGGCAAAGTGCCCAGAAGCCCTGAACTAGGTGTCCCTACACCAGTCCGGGCCCTGCACGAAGTAGTTGACGTGGACGTCTTCGTCCCTGGGTGTCCACCAGACGCCGACGTCATCTACTATGTGTTGAGCGAGCTTGCCCACGGACGCATCCCGGAACTCAAAGACGAGAATCTCCAGTGGCATTGATGAGGGGGATAACATGAGTACACAGAAGATCACCATCGAACCAGTAACCAGAATCGAAGGACACGCCAAGGTCACCATTCACCTGGATGAGGGTGGCAACGTCGAACAGGCATACTTCCACGTCAATGAGTTCAGGGGCTTTGAGAAGTTCTGCGAAGGCCGTATGTACTTCGAGATGCCCATGATCACACCCCGCATCTGCGGCATCTGTCCGGTTAGCCACCATTTAGCCTCAGCCAAGGCTTGCGATGAAGCCGTTGGTGCGCCACCTCCGCGTCCGGCCAGCCTGTTGCGAGATTTGATGCACATGGGGCAAGTAATTCAAAGTCACGGTATGCACTTCTTCGAGCTAGCCGGCCCTGACCTGCTGCTAGGCTTTGACGCCGATCCGGCCGGGAGGAATGTGGTGGGGTTGATTGAAGCCAACCCCGACGTCGCGATCAAAGCAGTCAAACTCCGCAAGTACGGACAAGAGATCATCCACACTCTGGGCGGTCGCAAGGTCCATCCCAACTTCGCCGTGCCGGGGGGCGTGAACAAAGCACTACAAACCGCCGAGCGCGACGCCATTCTGGCTGGCGCGGATGAAGCCATCGCGACGACCCAACTGGGTATCTCGGTGATGAAGGATTGGGCAGAGAAGAACCGGGAGGACATCGAAAAGTTCGCCGTTTTTCAGTCCGGCTATTTTGGCCTGGTCACCGAAGAAGGGGGACTAGAGCTTTACGAGGGCAATTGCCGGCTGATCGATGCGGGCGGGAAACGCCTGGAGGAGTTCGATGGTCGCAACTACCTGGATTACATCAGCGAGCACGTCGAGGATTGGTCCTATCTCAAATTTCCCTATTACAAGAAGATGGGCTGGCCCGAAGGGGTCTACCGCGTGGGGCCATTGGGACGCGTAAACGTTGCCGAAAAGATCGACACACCCCTGGCCAACGAAGAGTTAAAGGTCTTCAAAGCGATCAACGACGGCAAGCCGGTGGAGAACACACTGTATTACCATTATGCACGCCTCATCGAAGCCCTTTTTGCTGTCGAGCGGGTTAAGGTGCTGCTTGACGACCCCGACATCAACAGCACTGATATCCTGAACACGAAACAGGATTACACTGGCGAGGGGGTAGGCATTATCGAGGCTCCGCGGGGAACACTTTTCCATCACTATAAGGCCAACGCAAATGGTCAACTGGAACGCGTCAACCTTATTGTAGCCACCGGCCACAACAACTGGGCCATGAGCAAGGCAGTGGACAGCGTGGCCAAGACCTACATAGCCGGTGGTCAGGAGATCACGGAAGGGTTGTTGAACCGAGTCGAAGCCGCTATCCGAGCCCACGACCCGTGCCTTTCTTGCTCAACGCACGCGCTGGGCCAGATGCCCATCACCGTTGATATTCTGGATGCCCAAGGCACCGTGGTCAACACCCTCAAACGGGTTGGCCGCTGAGGGAGGGTGACGAAGCGGCGAAGTCAGGACTACGATATGATGTATGGATAAGGTTTTGATCGTCGGGTACGGCAACCCCGATCGAGAAGACGACGGCGTTGCCTGGCACATTCTGCAAGGGCTTTCCAAACGCCTGGGACGGACTACACTTCATATAGAAACCGGAGGATTAGACCAGCTCGGCCAGTCGCCAGACTTGCTATTCGTCTTGCAACTGACGCCCGATCTTGCCGAACTCATTGCTAACTACGATTACGTCTGCTTCATCGATGCACATACTGGCGATTATCCAGAGGATCTCCGCTTCAATTCCATTGCTGCTGGATATCAAACCTCCCCGTTCACGCACCATATGACACCGCAGACTTGCCTAAAGCTGGCAGAAACACTGTTTGGGCATACACCGCAGGCAATCGTCGTCTCAGTTAGAGGGCATCAGTTTGGGTTTTCGCACACCCTTTCAAATCAAACAGCACTGCTTGCCGAAGAGGCGATAGAACAGATTACGTCCTGGCTAAACCAGCTATCAGCCAACTAGAGCTGTAGGACCGGAATATTGGAGACATCATTGACCTGCGCCAACTGTCATGATATACTAGCGATATATTCGCATATGCTGCCCAAAGGACCTTCGGTGTGGAAGGCCAGATCTGTCAACAATCTTCGGACAACTCAAGAAAACGGTTTTGGTACGGCGGCTTGACCCAGCTCGTTGCTAAGGGTTGAGTCGCCCTTTTTTGTGGAATTGGACGTGAAATCGCAGGCGATCCAGGAGGGGCAAATGGGTGTGAGCAGCAACGGTAACATCGACCTCACCTTAATGGACAAAGTCTTCGAGAAGTACGCGGCGCAAAAGGGAACACTGATCCCCATTCTGCAGGCAGCGCAGTCGACGTATGGCTACCTGCCAAAAGAGGTTTTGAAGTTGATCGCCGACAGGCTTGGTGTCTCGCTTGGCAAAGTGTATGGCGTGGCAACCTTCTACGCCCAGTTCTACATGGAGCGTAGGGGCAGGCACATACTGAAACTGTGCGATGGAACCGCCTGTCACGTAAGAGGGACACCCATCCTCGTGACTGCCGTCGAGGATGGGTTTCACATAAATCCGGGGGAAACGACCGAAGATGGTGAGTTGACAGTAGACATTGTCTACTGTCTGGGATCTTGCGCCATGGCGCCTGTAGCTATCCTTGATGAACAGGTAATGGGGCGGATGCGGCCAGAGATGTTAGTCCGCCAGGTGAAGAAGTACCTAAAGAGTGCGCAAGAGACAACTGAGTCCTGAGTATGGAGACACCCATGAATATGCATAAGGATCTGCCATTATCAGTGGAAACGGGAGACACTGTGGAGAAGCAACAGCACAGGTGGGTTGCTGTGTGTATGGGCACCGGGTGCACGTCGTCTGCGAGCGCGGAGCTGCGCCAGGCCCTTAGTGAGGAGTTGGATAGTTACGATTTGAGCGAGCAGGTCGAGGTGCGACGTACCGGCTGTTTCGGATTCTGTGAACAAGGTCCCATCATGGTTGTTCACCCCGAGGGGACATTCTACACCCAGGTCAAACCCCGGGATGTTAAGAGAATTGCTGAAGAGCATATCCTCAACGGTCAGCCGGTAGAGCAGCTTTTGTATAGTGACCCGGCCAGCGATGCCACCATTGAGAAGTGGTACGATATCGGCTTCTTTGTCAAACAGCAGCGCATCTTACTCAGCAACTGCGGCATCATTGACCCGGAGAACATTGATCACTATCTGGCCCATGCAGGCTACAAGGCATTGCACCAAGCCCTCACCGAGATGACACCGGAACAAGTAATTGAGGTGGTCTCCGATTCGGGATTGCGCGGACGGGGAGGTGGTGGATTCTCTGCAGGCATCAAGTGGGGATTAGCTCGAAAAACACAAAGATGGCCCAAATATGTGATTTGCAATGCGGATGAGGGTGACCCTGGCGCGTTCATGGATCGCTCTGTGTTGGAAGGTGATCCCCACTCTGTGATCGAAGGGATAATCATCGCGGCCTATGCCATCGGTGCCCAGTCCGGTTACATTTACTGCCGGGCGGAATATCCCCTGGCCATCAGGCGCTTGGAGATTGCG